>DATAOG010000097.1:0-4936 GCA_036265855.1 Geminicoccaceae bacterium
CTGGATTTCCCCTGCCTGCAGCAGACGATCCACGGGCGCCCGCTGGTATTTCTCGACACCGCCGCGAGCGCGCAGAAGCCCGCGGTCGTGATCGACGAGCTGGCCCGGGTGCTGCGCCACGACTATGCCAACATCCACCGCGGGGTCTATGCGCTCAGCGAGCGCGCGACCGAGCTGCACGAGGGCGCGCGCGTCAAGGTGCAGCGGCTGCTCAATGCCGCCGAGGCGCGGGAGATCGTGTTCACGCGCAACGCCACCGAGGGCATCAATCTTGTCGCCCAGAGTTTCGTCAGACCGCGTGTCGGACCGGGCGACGAGGTCCTGATCACGGCCATGGAGCACCACGCCAACATCGTGCCCTGGCAGCTGCTTCGGGATCAGATCGGGCTCGAGCCGGTGGTCGCCCCGGTCAACGATCACGGCGAGTTGCTGATGGACGAGTTCCGGGCCCGGCTGTCGCCGCGGACCAAGCTCGTCGCAGTCACCTGGGTCTCGAACGCACTGGGCACGGTCAATCCGGTCCACGAGCTGGTCGAGCTCGCGCATCATCGCGACATCCCGGTGCTGATCGACGCCGCCCAGGCGGTCCAGCACATGGCGGTCGACGTTCGGGAGCTCGACTGCGACTTTCTGGTTTTTTCCGGCCACAAGCTGTACGGACCGTCTGGGATCGGGGCGCTCTACGGCAAGGCAGCGCTGCTCGATGCGATGCCGCCCTACCAGGGTGGCGGCGAGATGATCGAGAGCGTGAGCTTCGAGCGGACCGAGTTCAAGGACCCGCCGTACCGGTTCGAGGCCGGCACGCCGGCGATCGAGGCCGCCGCGTCGCTGGGCGTCGCGATCGACTACGTGCAGGAGCTCGGGCTCGACCGGATCGCCGCTCACGAAGCGGATCTCTTAGCCTACGCCACGCGCGCCATGCAGCAGGTACCCGGACTGCGGCTCGTGGGCACCGCGCGCGCCAAATGCAGTGTCCTGTCGTTCGTCATGGAGCAGGCGCATCCGCAGGACATCGGGACGCTGCTCGATCTCGACGGCATCGCGGTGCGGACGGGCCAGCATTGCGCGCAGCCGGTGATCGAGCGCCTCGGCTACAGCGCGACCGCCCGGGCCTCGCTCGGGCTCTACAATACCCAAAACGACATCGACGCCCTGGTCGCGAGCCTGCGGCGGATTGCGTCCATGTTCTGAGGTCAGGAGACGGGGATGAGCGATTCCGATCTCGACCGCGCCAGCGAATTCCTGTCTGCCGGGCCGGCAGACGAGGCGACCCGCCGCTCTGCCGCAATCGACGCGCTCGGTGAGCAGGTGGTAGAGGCGCTGCGCACCGTCTACGACCCGGAGATCCCCGTCAACATCTTCGAGCTCGGCCTGATCTACAAGATCGACATCGATGACGGGCAGCACGTCCGGATCGACATGACCCTGACCTCGCCGGCCTGCCCGGTCGCCGGCAGTCTGCCGGGCGAGGTCAAGGACAAGGTCGAGGCGGTCGAGGGTGTCCAGGGCGCCACGGTGGAGGTGGTCTGGGACCCGCCCTGGCATCCCGGCATGATGACCGAGGAGGCCCAGCTCGAGCTCGGGATGATCTACTAGTCGGACTGCCGGCGGATTCCGGCAGACGGCAGGTCCGCCGGCGGCCCTGGACGTCCGACCCCCCGAGGAGGCCTCAGCTGAGGCGCCTGATTAAGTCCTCCAGCTGATCCAGCGAACCGTAGGCAATCTGGAGGATGCCGCCGGTTCGCTTCGGTGTCAGACGCACCGTCAGACCGAGACGGCGTGACAGGTCGTGCTCGAGCGCCCGGACGTTTGCGTCCCTCGCAGGCGGCCGCTGCTGGTGTCGATGCGGACGCTGGGCCTCGACCCGTACCAGGGCTTCGGTCTGCCGCACGTTCAGCGCACGGCTGACCACGACCGTCGCCATAGCGGCTGGGTCGCGGCTCCCGAGCAACGCCCGCGCGTGCCCGGCCGTGAGTTCGCCGCGGTCGAGCAGCGCCCGGACCTCGGCCGGCAGCCCGAGCAGCCGCAGCAGATTGGCGATGTGGCTGCGGCTCTTGCCGAGCGCGCCTGCCAGCGCTTCCTGGGTATGGTCGAACTCCTCGATCAGACGGCGATAGCCTTCCGCCTCCTCGAGCGGCGACAGGTCCTGGCGCTGGACGTTCTCGAGCAGGGCCACTTCCAGGGCGGCGCGATCGGAGAGTTCGTGAATGACCACGGGCAGCTCGTGCGCGCCGGCCATCTGGGCCGCCCGCCAGCGCCGCTCCCCGGCCACGATCTCATAGAGGTCGTCGCCGGCCGGCGAGCGGCGCACCAGCAGCGGCTGCATTACGCCGCGGTTGCGGATCGATTCGGCGAGCGCAGCGAGATCGTCCTCGGTGAAACGGCGCCGCGGCTGCAGCGCCGAGGGCCGCAGAAACTCGATCGGCAGCATCCGCGTGCGTCCGCCGTGCGTCGGCGCCCCATCCGAGGCGTGCCCGAGCAGCGCAGACAGGCCCATACCGAGTCCACGCCGGCGTGCGAGACCGGCGACCTTCGGCTCCCGGCCGAGCTCGGTCATGGGCGCGCCTCGGCAGTCTGCTGCTCGCGGCGCAGCACCTCGCCGGCGAGCTGGACATAGGCCTGCGAGCCCGGGCAGCGGAAATCGTAGAGCAGCACCGGCATGCCGTGAGAGGGCGCCTCCGAGACCCGGACATTGCGCGGCACCACGGTCTCGTAGACCCGCTTGCCGAGGAAACTGCGGACGTCGGTCGCGACCTGCTGGGCCAAGTTGTTGCGGCGATCGAACATGGTGAGCAGCACGCCCTGGACCTCGAGCGTGGGATTGTAGCTGCGTCGCACCCGCTCCAACGTTCGCAGCAGCAGGCTCAGGCCCTCGAGCGCGAAGAACTCGCACTGCAGCGGCACCAGGACCGCGCGGGCGGCGACCAGCGCGTTGACCGTGAGCAGTCCAAGCGAGGGCGGACAGTCGATCAGCACGTAGTCGTAATCCTTCTCGAGGCTGTCCAACGCATCCTTGAGCCGGAACTCGCGCCGATCTCTCTCGACCAGCTCGAGCTCGGCCGCCGACAGATCGACCACCGCCGGCACCAGCTCGAAGCCGGGGATCTGGGTGCGGAGCACCGCCGCGCTGAGCTTCGCCTGGCCGAGCACGACGTCGTAGCTCGTGACGCTGCGCGCCGCCTGCTGAATGCCGAGCCCGGTGCTGGCGTTGCCCTGCGGATCGATGTCGATCAGAAGAATGCTCTTGCCGCAGGCGGCGAGCGCCGTCCCGAGATTGATCGCGGTCGTGGTCTTACCGACTCCGCCTTTCTGATTCGCGATTGCGATCACACGGCCGAGCCGTGGTGGCTTGCGGTTGACGATCACGCGCACGGCCGACCCCCCGGAGCTTGAGCACCACGCCCGTCGATCCGGACAGGCTCGGAAACTTTTCGGGCACCATATGCCAGCATTTGCCGGCGTCAATCAACTCGCCCGTCAGGCTTGCGCCCTTTAGAAAAAGGCAAACGCTGTCCGGCGTCAGGAACCGCTCGGCGAGCGACAGCAGGCGCGGCAGCGGTGCGAGCGCGCGCGCCGTGACGACCGCCGCGGGCCAGCCGGCCAGCCGCTCGATGCGCTCATTGCGGACGGCAACGTCGGCGGCGGTGGCGCGCGCCCCATCCCGCAGGAATTCGGCTTTGCGCCGGTCGGCCTCGATCAGCGTCACGCCGGGTACGCCGAGCAGCGCCAGGACCATGCCGGGGAATCCGGCACCGCTCCCGAGATCGACCAGCTGGCTCGCGGGCCCTGGCAGATGCGCCAAAAGCTGCGCCGAATCGAGCATATGCCGGCGCCAGGGGTCCGCCAGCGTCGCCGGTCCGACCAAATTGATCGCCCGCTGCCAGCGGCGGAGCAGCTCGAGGTAGAGCGTCAGCCGCTCGAGCGTTTCACGTGAAACATCGATCCGCCGGGCGAATGCCGCCGGGCTCAGCGCCGGCCCAGCCACCGCTCAGGCTGCCCGGCGCGCATGACGATAGAGGATCGCCAGCGCCGCCGGCGTCATGCCCGGCAGCCTTCCCGCGGCGGCCAAAGTCGCGGGCCGCACCTCGGCGAGACGTGCCCTGATCTCGCCGCTCAGCCCGGCGATTGCCTCGAGGTCGAGGTTGCGCGGAAGCTCGAAGGCCTCCTCGGCCCGCAGCGCCGCGATGTCGGCCTCCTGACGCTCGAGATAGGCGGCATAGGCCGCCTCGATCTCAAGCTGCTCGGTCACCTCCGGCCGCAGCCCGCCAAGCTCCGGCCAGATGGTCGCAAGCATCGCCAGGCTGACATTCGGCAGACGCAGCAGCTCGAGGCCGCTGCGGACCACGCCGTCGCGCCTGATGTCGAGTCCCGCCCGCCGGGCCGCGGTCGGGCTCAGACGGAGCTCCCGCAGCCGAGCCAGCGCCCAGCTCAGCGCTGCCTGCTTGCCCGCAAACACCCGAGCACGCTCGGCGCCGATCACGCCGATCGCCTGCCCCTTGGGCGTCAGACGCCGGTCGGCGTTGTCGGCTCGCAGGCTCAGCCGGTACTCCGCACGCGAGGTGAACATTCGGTAGGGCTCGGTCACTCCCTGCGTGGTCAGATCGTCGATCAGCACCCCGATGTAGGCGTCGCCGCGATCGAGAATGAAGGTCCGGCTCCCGGCGGCTCTGAGGCCCGCATTGATGCCGGCGATCAGACCCTGCGCCGCCGCCTCCTCGTAGCCGGTCGTGCCATTGATCTGACCGGCCAGGAACAGGCGCGGCACGCGCCGGCTTTCGAGCGTCGGCCCGAGCTCCCGCGGATCGACGTGATCATACTCGATCGCATAGCCGGGGCGCAGCATGACCGCCCGCTCGAGGCCCGGAATGGTGGCCAGCAGGCGCGCCTGAACCTCGGCTGGCAGTGAGGTCGAGATGCCGTTGGGATAAACGGTCGG
>DATAOG010000098.1:0-10226 GCA_036265855.1 Geminicoccaceae bacterium
CTTCCTCAACCTGGTCAAGAACGCGGCCGAGGCGGTGCCGAGGAACGGCGGCGCGATCCAGCTCTCGACCCAGTACACCCACGGCCTGTGGGTTCGGATCGCCAGCAGCAACGAGCGGGTCGAGCTGCCGATCACGGTCCAGATCGAGGACAATGGCCCCGGCGTCAGCGAGGAGATCGTGGGCCACCTGTTCGAACCGTTCGTCTCGACCAAACGCTCGGGCAGGGGGCTCGGGCTGTCGCTGGTCGCCAAGATCGTCGGCGACCACGGCGGGGTCGTCGAGTACGCGCGCCAGGCTCGCGGCGCCCTGTTCCGGGTCCGGCTGCCCGCTTGGCGCGCCGGCAATGGCCAAGCCGAGCGACCGGAGCGGGCATGACCGAGTCGACGGTGATCCTGGCCGACGACGATGGCGGCATCCGGACCGTGATCTCGCGCGCGCTGTCGCGCCAGGGCTATCAGGTCCAGGCGACCTCGACCGCGGCCACGCTCTGGCGCTGGATCGAGGATGGCACCGGCGACGTCGCGATCATCGACGTGGTGCTGCCGGACGAGAACACGCTGGACCTCCTGCCGCGCATCAAGCAGCGCCGCCCCGGCCTGCCGGTCATCGTGATGAGCGCCCAGAACACTCTGTTGACCGCGGTCCGGGCGACCGAGCGCGGCGCCTTCGACTATCTGCCCAAGCCCTTCGACCTCGACCACCTCGTGACCCTCGTCAAGCGCGCGCTCGCGCTGCCGCGGATCGAACGCGCCGAACCAGACGATCCCGGCCGGCTCGAGGAGCAGCTGCCGATCATCGGACGCTCGCCGCCGATGCAGGAGATCTACCGGATCATCGCCCGGCTCATGGGTACCGATCTGACCGTGATGATCAACGGCGAGTCCGGCACCGGCAAGGAGTTGGTCGCGCGCGCCATGCACGACTACGGCAAGCGGCGGGGCGGGCCGTTCGTCGCGGTCAACATGGCGGCGATCCCGCGCGAGCTGATCGAGAGCGAGCTGTTCGGCCACGAGAAGGGTGCGTTCACCGGTGCCAATGCCCGCAAGATCGGCCGCTTCGAGCAGGCGGAGGGCGGCACGCTGTTCCTCGACGAGATCGGCGACATGCCGCTCGAGGCCCAGACCCGGCTCTTGCGCGTGCTGCAGTCGGGCGAGTTCATGCCGGTCGGCGGCCGCAGCCCGATCCGGGCCAATCTTAGGATCATTGCCGCGACCCACCGCGATCTGCGCCAGCTGGTCGCCCAGGGCCTGTTCCGGGACGACCTGTTCTACCGCCTGAACGTCGTGCCGATCCGGCTGCCGCCTTTGCGCGAGCGCGGCGACGACATCCCGGGACTGGTCCAGCATTTTCTGCTCAGGGCGCGGCTCGAGGGGCTGCCGCTCAAGACCATCTCGCCCGATGGCATGGCGCGGCTCAAGGCGCATGGCTGGCCCGGCAACGTCCGGGAACTCGAGAATCTGGTCCGCCGCCTGGCCGTGCTCTACGCCCAGGAGACCATCGGCCCCGAGGTGATCGACGCCGAGCTGCGCGACGCGGCGCCGATCGCCGCCGCGGCCGCCGAGCCGGGCGCCGACCGCAGCCTCGGCGACACGATCGGCCGCCATCTCGACGTGATCTTCGAGGCCCGTCCCGGACGCCTGCCCGCGGCCGGCCTGCACGGCCGCATCTTGCGGGAGGTAGAGCGGCCCTTGATTCTCAAGGTTTTGGCCGCGACCCGCGGCAACCAGCTCAAGGCCGCAGCGCTGCTCGGCCTCAACCGCAATACCCTGCGCAAGAAGATTCGGGAACTGGACATCGAGGTCGTGCGCGAGCCACGATGATGGCATGCGACGAGTTCGACTGATCAGCGAGGCGCGATGGCGCGCTCTCTGACGATGTTCTCTCAGCCGACCTGGGTCGGCCTTGCCGGCTGGCTGCGGCGCGCCCGCGTCGCACGCCGTCTCACGGTCGTCTTGACCGTGGCCGCGGCGCTTTCAGGCATCGCCACCTACGTCGTCCTGTCCGGCTGGCCGAGCTTCGGCGCCGATGTCGACATCGTGCTCGGGCTGCTCTACCTGGACGTGATCCTGCTGCTCCTGCTCGGGGCGCTGGTCGCCCGCCGCCTGGTCCAGCTGATCATGGCGCGCTGGCAGGGCTCGGCGGGCTCGCGTCTGCACGCCCGTCTGGTCGGCCTGTTCAGCGTGGTCGCGGTGGCGCCGGCGATCGTGGTCGCGGTGTTCTCGGTCGGCTATCTGCACTATGGCCTTGAAGCCTGGTTCAACAAGCAGATCAGCGATGCGCTCACGAACTCGCTGAACGTCGCGCAGTCCTACCTCGAGGAACACAAGGAGGTGATCCGGGCCGACGCGCTGGCGATGGCCGCGGACCTCAATCGCGAGGGGCCGGTCCTGCTCCGGACGCCGCAGATGTTCCAGCGGCTGCTCGAAGCGCAGGCGGCGCTGCGCTCGCTGACCGAGGCGATCGTCTTCCAGAGCAACGGCCAGGTGCTGGCCCGGACCGGGCTCAGCTACGTGCTCGACCTCGAGCGGCTGTCGCCCGCGACGCTGGAGGAGGCGGGCCGCGGCGATGTCGTCGTGCTGACCAACGATGCCGACGACCGGGTGCGGGCGCTGGTCCGGCTCGACAACTTCATCGACGCCTATCTGTTCGTCGGCCGGTTCGTCGATTCCCGGGTGCTCGACTACATGGACCGGACCCGGGCGGTGGTCGACCAGTACCACTCGCTCGAGGTGCGCCGGTCGGGCATCCAGGTGACCTTCGCGGCGGTCTTCGCGGTCGTGGCGCTGCTCCTGCTGCTGGCCGCGGTCGGCGCCGGCCTCGGCTTCGCCAATCGGCTCGCGACCCCGATCGTCCGGCTGATCGCGGCCGCCGACCGGGTGCGGGCGGGCGATCTGACCGCGTCGGTCCCGGAGGACACCGAGGGCCACGAGATCGACCATCTGTCGCGCTCGTTCAACCGGATGACCGCGCAGCTGAACAGCCAGCGGACCGAGCTGATCCGGGCCAACCAGCAGCTCGATCAGCGCCGCCGGTTCACCGAGGCGGTGATCGCCGGGGTCTCGGCGGGCGTGCTCGGTCTGGACGCCCAGGGCCGGATCACCTTGCCCAACGCCTCGGCCGCGCATCTGATCGGCTGCCCGCCCGATGACCTGATCGGGCGGCCGCTGATCGCGGTCATCCCGGAGGTCGCGGGGCTGCTCGCCGGCGTAGCGGCCGCGCCCGAGCGCCCGGCCGAGGCGCAGATCGAGCTGCATCGTCCGGATGGCAACCACACGCTTCTGGTGCGCGCCTCGGCGCAGGTGGATTCGGCCGGGATCAGCGGCTTTGTCGTCACCTTCGACGACATTACCGAGCTGCTCGCCGCACAGCGCAAGGCCGCCTGGGCCGAGATCGCGCGCCGGATTGCGCATGAGATCAAGAACCCATTGACGCCGATCCGGCTGTCGGCGGAGCGCCTCAAGCGCAAATATCTGCCGCAGATCAACCGGGAGGCCGAGGCCTTCGCCGCCAGTGCCGACACGATCGTCCACCAGGTCGACAACATCGGCCGTCTGATCAACGAGTTCTCGGCTTTCGCCCGGATGCCGCCGCCGGTGTTCGAGCGCGAGTCGGCCGGCGAGCTGATCCGTCAGGCAGTCTACCTGCAGCAGGGGGCGCGGCCGGAGATCCGGTTCGAAACACGGCTTCCGGCGCAAGATGTTCGGTTGTATTGTGACGGCCGGCAGGTGGCGCAGGCGCTGACCAACCTTCTGCAGAACGCGGTCGAATCGGTGCTCGAAGGCGGGGTTGGGAACGGGAGCGAGGCGGCCGGCGGTTGGGTCATGGTCGAGCTGCGTGACGCTGGGGAGCGTGCCGTGATCGAAGTGCAGGACAACGGGCGCGGGCTGCCCGAGCCGATGGACCGGCTCACCGAGCCCTACGTCACGACCCGGGCGAGCGGCACCGGCCTTGGTCTCGCGATCGTCAAGAAAATCATGGAAGAGCACGGCGGCGCTCTGACCTTGGGCAACCGGATCGCCGGCGGTGCCTCGGTCAGCCTGGCCTTCCCGGCGATGCGGACGCTCGATGGCGCGGCCGCCGAGTGAGCGCACCGTGGGCCGCAGATCGGCCGACAGAGGAGCGGTGTCTTCAGAGGCTGGCATGGCGGGTGGCATTCTGATCGTCGACGACGAGCCCGCGGTACGGGATTCGATCGCGGCGATCCTCACCGACGAGGGCTACGAGGTCCGCCATGCCTCCGACGGTCCGGGCGCGCTTGCCGAGATCGAATCCCGGCCGCCCGCCCTTGTGCTCCTCGACATCTGGCTCGAAGGCTCGAGGCTCGACGGCCTCCAGGTGCTCGACGAGATCCGGCGGACCTCGACCGATCTGCCGGTGATCGTGATCAGTGGCCACGGCACGATCGAGACCGCGGTCACTGCGATCAAGAAGGGCGCCTATGACTTTCTGGAGAAGCCGTTCAACGCCGACCGGCTGCTGGTGCTGATCGAGCGGGCCCGCGAGGCGGCCCGGCTCAAGCGCGAAAACGCCGAGCTCAAGCTCAAGCTCGGCGACGACCGCGAGCTGATCGGCCGCTCGCCGGCGATCCAGCAGGTCCGCAACGCGATCCAGCGGGTCGCGCTGACCGGCTCCAGGGTCCTGATCTCCGGCCCGCCCGGCGTCGGCAAGGAGGTCGTCGCGCGCCTGATCCACGCGAGCTCCAGGCGGGCCGAGGCGCCGTTCGTCGTGATCAACGCCGCGACCATGGCGCCCGAGCGCATGGAGGTCGAGCTGTTCGGCTGCGAGACGGGCTTCCTCGGCCCCGACCGGCCGCGCCAGCTCGGTACCTTCGAGCGCGCGCATGGCGGCACCTTGCTGCTCGACGAGGTCGCCGACATGCCGCTCGAGACCCAGGGCAAGATTCTCCGGGTGCTTCAGGAGCAGAGCTTCTTGAGGCTCGGCGGCCAGCGCCGGATCGAGGTCGACGTCCGCGTGATCGCGGCGAGCAACCGTGACCTGCAGGGCGAGATCGCGGCGGGCCGCTTTCGCGAGGATCTGTTCTACCGGCTGAACGTCGTGCCGATGCGGGTGCCGCCTCTGTCCGAGCGGCGCGCCGACATCCCGATCCTGGCCACCTATTTCATGGCGCGGGCCGCCGAGGCCGCGGGCCTGCCGGCCCGCCGGCTGTCGCCCGAGGCCCTGGCCCTGCTCCAGTCCGCCGACTGGCCAGGCAACGTGCGTCAGCTGCGCAACGTGCTCGAGTGGCTCCTGATCATGGCGCCGGGTGACGCCAAGACCGAGATCGGGGTCGACAGCCTGCCGCCCGAGTTCATCGAGACCGCGACCGCGGGACTCGGCGCGGCGAGCAACGGCGAGCTGATGGTGCTGCCGATCCGGGAAGCGCGCGAGCACTTCGAGCGCGCCTATCTGCAGGCGCAGCTCGAGCGCTTCAGCGGCAACATCTCCCGGACCGCGAGCTTCGTCGGCATGGAACGCTCCGCACTCCATCGCAAGCTCAAGTCGCTCAACATCCACGCCGACGACTGATCCGAGCATGCGCCATCGCCGGTCACGGCCATGAAGGTGATCGTCTGCGGCGCGGGCCAGGTCGGCTACAACATCGCCCGTTACCTCGCGGTCGCCGGCAACGACGTCACGGCGATCGACCAGCGCGCCGAGCTGACCCAGAAGATCGGCGAGAGCCTGGACATCCAGGCGATCACCGGCTTTGCCTCCCATCCCGAGGTGCTCGAGCAGGCCGGCGCCGAGGACGCCGAGATGCTGATCGCGGTGACCAGCGCCGACGAGGTCAACATGGTCACCTGCCAGGTCGCGCACTCGCTGTTCAACGTGCCGACCAAGATCGCCCGGGTCCGCCATCAGAGCTACCTGCAGAGCCGCTGGCGGGATCTGTTCCGGCGCGAGCACGTGGCGATCGACGTGATCATCTCGCCCGAGGTCGAGGTCGCCCGCGCGATCACCCGCCGCCTCGAGGTCCCGCGCGCGACCGAGGTGACGCCGTTCGCCGACGACCGGGTGCGACTGATTGCCGCCCGCTGCGGCCCGGACTGCCCGATCGTCGACACGCCGTTGCGGCAGCTGACCTTCCTGTTTCCGGACCTGCATCTGATCTGCGTCGGGATCATCCGCGGCGACCGGCTCTTCGTCCCGAGCGGCGACGACCATCTGATCGCCGGCGACGAGGTGTATTCGGTGGTCGAGACCAGCCACGTGGCGCGCGCCATGCGCGCCTTCGGCCGCGAGGAGAAGATCGCCGACCGCATCGTGATCGCCGGCGGCGGCAACATCGGGCTGTTTCTGGCCCAGGAGATCGAGGCCAGCCGGCCGCAGGCGACGCTGACGCTGATCGAGAGCAACGCCGAGCGCGCGCGTTTCATCGCCGACCGGCTGAGCCGCACCGTCGTGCTGCTCGGCGACACGCGCGATCAGGAGATCCACGAGGAAGCCAACCTCAGGACCGCGCAGGCGATCGTCAGCGTCACCAACAACGACGAGGTCAACATCATGGCGGCACTGCTCGCCAAACGGTACGGCTGCCCGCAGACGCTGACGCTGGTCAACAACAACGTCTACGGCGGCCTGCTCGGCGCGCTCGGCATCGACGTCGCGGTCAACCCGCGCGAGACGACGGTCTCGAGCGTGCTCCGGCACGTCCGCCGGGGCCGGATCAAATCGGTCTACTCGCTGCGCGACGGCGAGGCCGAGGTGTTCGAGGCCGAAGCGCTCGAGACCTCGCCCCTGGTCGGCCAGCCGCTCCGCGATGCGCGCCTGCCGAGCGGCGTCATCGTCGGAGCGATCGTGCGCGACGGCGAGGTGATCATGCCGCGGGCCGAGACCGTGATCCGGGCGCGCGACCGGGTCGTGGTGGTCGCCCGCGCGGCGGTGGTCAAGAAGGTCGAGAAGCTGTTCGCGGTCCGGTTCGAATATTTCTGAGCCCACGGCGTTACTAGCTCACAAGGAAGATGCCGATGGCGCGGATCGCTTACGTCAATGGCCGCTACCGGTCGCTCGCCGGGGCGGCGATCGCGATCGAAGACCGCGGCTATCAGTTCGCCGACGGCGTCTACGAGGTGATCAAGGTCCTCTCTGGCCGGCTCCGCGATCTGGAGCGCCATCTCGACCGGCTCGAGCGCTCGCTCGCGGCGCTCTCGATTCGGCCGCCGATGACCCGAGCGGCGTTGCGGGGCGTGCTCGCCGAGACCTTGCGGCGAAATCGTCTGCGCGACGCGCTGCTGTATGTCCAGGTGACCCGCGGCAGCGCCCCGCGCAACCACATCTACCCCAAGCACGCCCGTCCGACGCTGGTCGTCACGGTGCGCAAGCCGAGCTTCCCGAGCGCCAGCGAGCGCGAACATGGGGTCGGGGTGATCACGTTGCCGGATCTGCGCTGGGGGCGGTGCGACATCAAGTCGATCAGTCTTTTGCCCAACATCATGGCACGCCAGCAGGCGGCCGCCGCCGGCCGGCGCGAGGCGTGGCTGATCGATCGGGACGGCCAAGTGACCGAGGGCAGCGCTTCGAATGCCTACATCGTCGACCAGGACGGCCGGCTGGTGACCCATCCTCTCACGGAGCGCATTCTGGGCGGCGTCACCCGATCGGTGATCCTCGAGCTCGCCCGGGCGGACGGCATCCCGGTGATCGAGCAACCGTTCTCGCTGGTCGAAGCCAAGGCGGCCCGCGAGGCGGCGCTGTCGAGCACCAGCTCGCTGTTCCTGCCCGTGACCGCGATCGATGACCGGACGGTCGGCAATGGCCATCCGGGGACGGTGGTGCGGCGGCTCATGACGCTCTATGATGCCCACCTGCAATAGGCGAGATGCCGAGACGGTATCGGACGTTCGCAGATGCGCCGAGAGTGGTCGTCGTTCGACTGGAAGCTGGCTGACCGACTTTTGGCCGCTATCTTGCAGGACGTCTCTCAGGCCGGCTCGACGGCAGAGCGGACCGGCTCTGGTTTCTCGCCGGGGGGCGGCCAGCGGCGCGCGGGGATCGGCTCTGGCGAGGTGGAGGAGGACGCCAGGACGACCGTCGGTCCCGGTCGCAAACAACAAGAAGGATCAACCCGATGTCTACCGAGAAGACCCAGAACGTCCAGGATGTCTTCCTTAACCACATTCGCAAGAACAAGGTGCCCGTCACGATCTTTCTGATCAACGGGGTCAAGCTGCAGGGAGTGGTCAGCTCGTTCGACAATTTCTCGCTGTTGCTGCGCCGGGACGGCCACGTGCAGCTGGTCTACAAGCACGCGGTGTCGACCGTCATGCCGGCGACGGTCGTGCGGCTCTACGAGCCGAGCAGCGAGGAGGCTGCGCCGGCCGGATGAGCCGGTCCTGACCGCGCTCGGCGCGGGCACGTCCGGCGGGGCGCGGGCGCTGGTGTTGCGCCCGCGCTGGGCGGCGGCCGAGCGACCGGACCGGTCGCCCGAAGGCCAGCTCGAGGAGGCCGTCGGCTTGGCGCGCGCGATCGACCTCGAGGTCATCGGCGCCGAGGTCGTGCCGCTCCGCCAGATCCGGCCCTCGACGCTGTTCGCGTCCGGCCGGGTCCGGACGCTGGGCGAGCGGATCAAGGCCGAGGAGATCGCGCTGGTCGTGGTCGACGCGCCGCTCAGCCCGGTCCAGCAACGCAATCTGGAGCGGGCGTGGTCATGCAAGGTGATCGACCGGACCGGCCTCATCCTCGAGATCTTCGGCGAGCGCGCGAAGACTCGGGAGGGCAGCCTTCAGGTCGAGCTGGCGGCGCTCACCTATCAGCGCTCACGGCTGGTCCGATCCTGGACTCATCTGGAGCGCCAGCGCGGCGGCTTCGGTTTCCTCGGCGGCCCCGGCGAGGCGCAGATCGAGCTCGACCGCCGCCGGATCGAGGAGCGCATCCTCACGATCCAGCGCGAGCTCGCGGCGGTCAAGCGCACGCGCGGCCTGCATCGTGAGGCCCGCCGGCGGGTCGCCTATCCGGTGGCCGCCCTGGTCGGCTACACCAATGCCGGCAAGTCGACGCTGTTCAATCGCCTGACCGGGGCGGCGGTCGACGCCCGCGATCAGCTGTTCGCGACCCTCGATCCGACCATGCGGCGCTGCCGGCTGCCCTCCGGCCAGCCGATGATCCTGTCCGATACCGTGGGCTTCATCGCCGATCTGCCGACCGGGCTGGTCGCCGCCTTCCGGGCCACGCTCGAGGAGGTCCGCACCGCCGATCTGGTGCTGCACGTGCGCGACATCGCCCATCCCGAAGCCGCCGCCCAGCAAAGCGATGTGCTGCGGGTCCTGGCCGATCTGGGCCTCGAGCACCGGGCCGAGGAGGGCCGGCTGATCGAGTTCTGGAACAAGCTCGACCTGGTGAGCGGCGAGGCGAAAGCCCGGCTCGAGCATGCCGCGGCCCGGCAGCCGAACGTGATTCTCGGTTCCGCACGCACAGGTCAGGGCGTCGAGGATCTGCTCGCCGAGCTCGATCGGCGGCTCGCCGCCCAGGCGCGCATTCTCGAGCTCGAGCTCGAAGCCACCGACGGCGCGCGGCTCGCCTGGCTGTACCGGCACGGCAACGTCCTGGCGCGCTCGCAGACCGACGGCCGAATCCGGCTCAAGGTGGCGCTGATGCCGGCCGAGCAGGCCCGCCTCGCACGCCAGTTCCCGCCCGACGCGATTCTTTGAGCACCGGCCAATACGACTGCGCGTTGCTGTTGACACGCCGGCGCCAGGTTCCTATATCCGGGCTGCCTTTAGCACTCGGGACGTAAGAGTGCTAACAACGCGCCATGCCCCAACCGAGTGAGCGTCGCTCCTGCGGCCGGCGCGGTCTCGCAACACATATGGAGGAGCTCATGAAGATCAAGCCGTTGCACGATCGGGTCGTGGTCCGCCGGATCGAGGAGGAACAGCGGACGCCGGGCGGCGTGATCATTCCCGACACCGCCAAGGAAAAGCCGATGCAGGGCGAGGTGCTCGCGGTCGGCCCGGGCGCCCGCGACGAGAGCGGCAAGCGCATCCAGCCGGACGTCAAGGCCGGTGACACCGTGCTGTTCGGCAAGTGGTCGGGCACCGAGGTCAAGATCGACGGCGACGAGCTGTTGATCATGAAGGAGTCCGACATCATGGGCATCATTGAAGGCGCGGCCAAGAGCGCCAAGGCGGCGTAACCAGTCCCCACAGGGATCGTCACGACAGGAACGAGCGAGGAGGCCAGGATCGATGGCTGCAAAAGAGATCAAGTTCAACACCGACGCCCGCAG
>DATAOG010000099.1:0-5774 GCA_036265855.1 Geminicoccaceae bacterium
TTTGACCAGGTCAAAGCATTCTTGTAGAGATTAAGTGTGAGTGGCGGCCGAAAAATAATGCATCGTGAATTAATTGATCCGTACAGCCTCGATACTACTCAAATCAGGTGGGGCTTTTCGGAGGTCGCGAAAACAGAAACAGACCGGCTGGGGAGGCGAGAGCAGCGGCGGCAATGACAAACGCGATGATCTTGGAACCTGCAGTTCACCGCGCCAGCGGGTTGGCCCGCTTGGCCGCCGAAGCGCACACCCTATCGGCCGTCCGCTGCCGGCGGGCTCGCTGGGGAGGTGTCGAGCAGTCGGAACAAACAAGGATAATTCAGCATGAATTAATTATTGACCCCGGCCCGTGCCCCTGGCATGTTCGGGATGGGCGCGCCAGCGACACCGCCGCCCGAGCGTTACCAGGGGGGACGACCGTGCAGGACGCGGCGATCGGCAAGGGCAGCAACTCGGTCAACCTGCGACTGTTCAACGAGCGCGTGATCCTGACCGCGTTGCGTCGGCTCGGGAGCGCGTCGAAGGCCGACCTCGCACGCTACGCCAATCTTACCAACAACACTGCCGGGGTGATCGTGCGCGAGCTCGAACAGCAGCATCTGGTGCGCACCGAGGGCAAACGCTCCGGCCAGCGCGGCCAGCCGGCGACGCTGCTCAGCCTGAACGCCGACGGTGCCTATTCGGTCGGGGTCAAGGTGGGCCGGCGCTCACTGGAGACGATCCTGGTCGACTTCTCCGGGCAGCTGCTGGACCAGCGCCGGCACGAGCGTGCCTTCCCGCTGCCCGAGGAGGCGACGGCTCTGCTGCTCGCCGACATCGCCGAGGTCCGTCGCGCGCTGCCGACCTCGGGGTCCGGGCGCCTCGCGGGGCTCGGCGTCGCGACCCCCTACCACATGGGCAGCTGGCGGCGCGAGCTCGATATCCCCTCCGAGGCTTACCGCGCCTGGAACGAGTTTGACATCACCCGGGCGCTGGCCATCGGCACTGGCCTCGAGGTGTTCGCCGAGAACGACGGCACTGCCGCCGCGGTGGCGGAGCTGTTCCAGGGCCATGGCCGCGAGCTCGACGACTTCGTCTATGTGTTCATCGGCACCGCGGTCGGTGGCGGCGTCATCCTGGGCGGCCACTACCACCGGGGCACGAGCGGCAATGCCGGCGACCTCGGCCTGATGCCGGTGCCGCCGTCCCGGCTCGGCAGTGCGCCGCAGCCGCGCGGTCGTTACGACATCCTGCTGACCCGCGCCTCGGTCAACTCGCTGATCCGTCATCTGCGCGCGGCGGCCGTGGTGATCGAGCGCCGCGCCGATCTGGACGCGGCGATCGCCAGCCACGGCGCTGAGGTTGCGGAGTGGCTCGAGGATTGCACAGAGGCCCTGGTTCCGCCGCTCCTGTCGGCGGCCTGCATGCTCGACGTGCGGACCATCGTGCTGGATGGCGATCTGCCGAAGGCGGTCATCGAGGATCTGATCTCGCGACTAACCACAGCGCTCGCGACGGCGACCCCAGAAGCCCGCGAGGTGCTGGAGGTGCGCATGGGCACGATCGGCCGCCGGGCGGCGGCGATCGGCGCCGCGATTCTGCCTTTGCACCTGAACTTCAGCCCGAACCGGGAGATCCTTATGGGCCAATGACGCCGGACAGGATGACGACACAACCGCACGAGCAGGGAGGCTCGAGCCATGACCACCGCTAGCGCCGGAGCGCCAACCCTCGAGATGCGCAACATCTCGAAGACCTTTCCCGGCATCAAAGCGCTCAACAACGTCCAGCTCAAGGCTTGGAGCGGCGAGGTGCTGGCGCTAATGGGCGAGAACGGCGCCGGCAAGAGCACTCTGATGAAAGTGCTCTCGGGCGCCTATCAGGCCGATGCGGGTGGCGAGATCCTGATCGACGGCCACAAGGTCGAGATCGCGAACCCGATCCACGCCCGGCATCTCGGCATTGCGATCATCTACCAAGAGTTGAGCCTCGCCCCGAACCTGACCGTCGCCGAGAACATCTTCCTGGGCGATGAGCTCTCGAACCGGGGCTTGATCAACCGCAAGTCCATGCGGGACAAGTGCGCCGGGGTGCTCGAGCGGCTCGGCGCCACCTTCACGCCGGCGACCACGGTCGCGAGCCTGTCGATCGCGGAGCAGCAACAGGTCGAGATCGCCCGCGCGCTGCACGCCAATTCCAAGATCCTGGTGATGGACGAGCCGACCACGGCCTTGTCCTCGCGCGAGACCGAAAAGCTGTTCGAGCTGATCCGCCAGTTCCGGCAGGACGGGCTGGCCATCATCTACATCAGCCATCGGATGGGCGAGGTCTACGAGCTGTCTGACCGGGTGTCGGTGCTGCGGGATGGGACCTACGTCGGTACTCTCGACAAGCACGAGATCAGCGCCGAGGCGCTGGTCAAAATGATGGTCGGCCGCGACCTCAACACCTTCTACACCAAGGAGCACGACCCGCACGGCAGCCGCGGCCGGCCTATCCTCGAGGTCAAGGAAATTACCGACGGCGGCAGGCGCGTGCATCCGGCGAGCCTCGTGGTGCACGAGGGCGAGGTTCTGGGGCTGGCCGGTCTGGTCGGCGCCGGCCGCACCGAACTCGCGCGCCTGATCTACGGCGCCGACCCCAAGGCGGGCGGGGAGGTCCTGCTCGACGGCCATCCGGTCGAGATCAACTCGCCGCAGGACGCGCTCGATGCCGGCGTCGCCTACCTGACCGAGGACCGCAAGGGTCAGGGCCTGTTCCTCGACATGTCGGTGCTCGAGAACATCAACCTCGGCGTGATCGGACGGGACGCCCGCAAGGGCGGCATCCTCGACCTCGCCGCCGGTAAGCAGCGCGCCGACCAGGCGATCGAGGCGCTTAAAATCCGGGTCGCGAGCCCCAGCGTCGGGGTCGGCAGCCTCTCGGGCGGCAACCAGCAGAAGGCCCTGCTCTCGCGATGGCTCGAGATCAAGCCTAAGGTCCTGATCCTCGACGAGCCGACCCGCGGCGTCGACATCGGCGCCAAGTCCGAGATCTACCGGATCATCGACGAGCTCGCGCGCAAGGGCCTGGGTGTGCTCGTGATCTCCAGCGAGTTGCCGGAGGTAATCGGGATCTGCGACCGGGTGCTGGTGATGCGCGAGGGGCATATCGAGGGCGAGGTCGGCGGACCCAGCGGGCGCGCGATCACCCAGGAGAACATCATGGCCTACGCGACCGGTGTTGCGGCGTGAGCGGCCAGCGCATGGCTTTGGGAGGCGAGCAATGAGTTCAACCAATCCTGCTGCTGCCACCACCGGCGGCACCGCGGTTCAGGGCGTCGGCGCCAAAAGCGCGCAGATCAAGGGCATCATCCAGGCGGTCGGCATGCTGCCGGTGCTGATCCTGATCTGCATCGGCTTCCAGCTCGCCACCGGTAAGTTCATCAGCGCCCGCAATCTCGCGATCGTCACCCAGCAGGCCTCGATCAACATCGTGCTCGCAGCCGGCATGACCTTCGTGATCCTGACCGGCGGCATCGACCTCTCGGTCGGCGCCGTGCTCGCGGTCGCGGCGGTGGTCGCGGTCGCGATGTCGCTGACCGGGCTCGCCTGGCTCGCGATCCCGACGGCGCTGATCGCCGGTCTGGCGCTCGGTGCGGTCAACGGCTCGCTGGTCGCCTTCCTGCGGCTGCCGCCGTTCATCGTGACGCTCGGCGCCATGACCGCAGTCCGCGGCATCGCCCGGCTGATCGGCAACGACACGACCGTGTTCAATCCGCAGCTGCAGTTCGCCTTCATCGGCAACGCCAGACTGCTCGGCATCCCCTGGCTCGTGATCATCGCGCTGCTGGTGATCGCGATCAGCTGGTTCATTCTCCGCCGCACCGTGCTCGGCGTCTGGATTTACGCCGTCGGCGGCAACCCGGCCGCGGCGAGGCTTTCGGGCATCAAGGTCTGGCTCATCCTGCTATTCGTCTACATGACCTCAGGCTTTCTCGCCGGCCTCGGCGGCATCTTGTCGGCGGCGCGCACCTTCTCGGCCAACGGCGCCCAGCTGGGCCTCGCCTACGAGCTCGACGCGATCGCGGCGGTGATCCTCGGCGGCACCTCGTTCGTCGGCGGCATCGGCACGATCATCGGCACTCTGATCGGCGCCCTGATCATCGCGGTGCTGTCTAACGGCCTGATCCTGATGAACGTCAGCGAAATCTGGCAGTTCATCGTCAAGGGCCTGGTGATCATCGGGGCCGTCGCGCTCGACCGCTACCGGCTGCAGGGCAGCGCCCGGACATGATCATGCGCTCGAAACCCCGCTCCTGACACTTCAGGTATCAACCGCCGCCCGGCATGCAGGCTAGCCGCCCGGCGGCCCAACACGAAAGCAGGAGAAGAATCGCCATGTTGAAAGGAAGCCTGATGATCGGGGCCGCCCTCGCCCTGGCCGCGGCCGCTCCGGCGGCCGCCAAGGACCTGACCTCGGTCGGGATCACGGTCGGCAACCTCGGCAATCCCTTCTTCGTCCAGGTCGCCAAGGGTGCCGAGGCCAAAGCCAAGGAGCTCGGCGGCGCCGGCGTGAACGTGACGACGGTCTCGGCCGACTACGACCTCAACAAGCAGTACTCGCAGATCGACAACTTCATCGCCTCGGGCGTCGACCTCATCCTCGTCAACGCGGCCGACCCGGAGGCAATCGAGCCGGCGATCAAGCGGGCGCAGGCCGCCGGCATCGTCGTGGTCGCGATCGACGTCTCGGCCAAGGGCGCCGATGCCACCGTCCAGACCAACAACATCGAGGCCGGCCAGAAGGCCTGTCAGTACATCGTCGATCACCTGAAGGACGGCGGCAAGGTCGCGATCATGAACGGACCGCCGGTCTCGGCCGTGATCGACCGCGTCAAGGGCTGCGAGGAGGTGTTGAAAAAGCCCGGCAACATCACGATCACCTCCGACAACCAGAACGGCAAGGGTTCGCGTGAGGGCGGCCTCGAGGTCATGGTCGGCCTCTTGACCGCCTTCCCAGACCTTAACGCCGTCTTCACGATCAACGACCCGCAGGCGATCGGGGCCGATCTCGCGGCCAAGCAGGTCAACGTCAGCGACCTGATGATCACCTCGGTCGACGGCGCGCCCGACATCGAGCAGGCGCTCAAGAGCGAGACCCTGATCCAGGCGTCCTCGGCGCAGGACCCCTACAAGATGGCGCAGATGGCGGTCCAGGTCGGCTACGACATCATGCAGGGCAAGAAGCCCGATCAGACCACGATCCTGATCCCTGCCGATCTGATTACCCGCGATAACGTCGGCCAGTACAAAGGCTGGACGTCGAAGTAGCGGGCGCCTGCGTCGGCCGCCGCCTCCCCAGCCGGCGCAGGCTTTTTCCCGACTCGGGCCACGTGACAGCGACGATGGCCGATGTCGTCTGTCTGGGCGAGCTCTTGATCGATTTCGTGCCGACCGTGACCGGCACGTCGCTGATCGAGGCGCCTGCGTTCAAGAAAGCGCCGGGCGGCGCGCCCGCCAACGTCGCCACGCTGCACGCGATCGCGATCGCCCGCTGCCTGATCTCCTGCGACCCCAACCTGCGGCTCGCGCTCTGGCCCGACGCCGAGACGGCCGGGAGAGGGCTGCAGCTGGCGATGCGCTCCGCCCCCTGATCACGCTTGCCGACCAGATCGCCGGGATCCAGAGCCGCACAGGCCGCAAGACCTCTCCGTGATCACCTGACGCCCGCCTTGCGCGACCCGCGCAACGCACAGGCCGCGCCGACGCATCAGCGCTCAATGCTCATGAAGCTGGGCGAGACCCGGCATCGCA
>DATAOG010000100.1:0-3222 GCA_036265855.1 Geminicoccaceae bacterium
CGCGGCGGCAAGGGCCGGGTCACCTGCGCCGACAAGTCCAACGTGTTCGTCTCGATGGCCTTCTTCCGCCGGATCTTCGACGAGCGCGCGGCGCGCTTTCCGGAGCTCCGGGCCGATCACCACTATGTCGACGCCATGGCGCTCGACCTGGTCCGCAAGCCCTGGGAGTTCGACGTGCTGGTCATGGAGAACATGTTCGGCGACATCCTCTCGGACCTCGGCGCCGGCCTGGTCGGTGGCATGGGCATGGCGCCCTGCGCCGAGATCGGCGAGCGCCACGCGCTGTTCCAGCCGGCGCACGGCTCGGCCCCGGACATCGCGGGCCGGAATCTCGCCAATCCGACCGCGATGCTGCTGTCGGCGGCGCTGATGCTGCAGTGGCTCGGCGAGCGCCACGCTCTTGCCGGCTGCGGCGAGGCCGCGGACCGGCTGGAGAGCGCGATCGAAAGCGGCTATCGAACCGGTGCGGTGCGCCCGATCGAGCAGGACGGCAGCCAGACCACGACCGAGGTCGCCAGGGCGGTCATCCAGCTCCTCTGACAGAAATGGGAAGAACATGGGCCAGCGGATCGATGTTCTGAACGGGCCGAACCTCAACCTGCTCGGCGTCCGCGAGCCCGAGATCTACGGTCATCAGACGCTCGCCGACATAGAGGAACTCTGCCGCAAGACCGGCGGCGAGCGCGGCCTCGAGATCGCGTTCCGGCAGTCGAATCACGAGGGCCAGATCATCGACTGGATCCAGGAGGCGCGCGGCGCCGCCGCGGGCATCGTGATCAACCCCGCGGGCTTCACCTCGACCTCGATCGCGATCCTGGACGCGCTCAAGATGTTCGAGGGACCGATCATCGAGGTCCACCTCTCGAACATCCACCGGCGCGAGGCCTTCCGGCACCACTCCTTCGTGTCGCTGGCCGCGACCGGGGTGATCTGCGGGCTCGGCGCGCACGGCTACGCGCTCGCGCTCGAGGCGATCGCGGACCTCATCGAGACGCCGGTCTGACCGCCGGCCGCGGCGGTCGCCGGCGCCCCCCGGCCCGGCCTGCTCGACGGCAGAATATCGATCTTGTCGGAAAATGCTCACGGATCGAGCTAACGATGGCGGCCAACCTGGTGCGGCCGCAGACTTTAGCTTGAGCGGACGTGCGCCGCGTAGTACCTGGGTTGGCCGCGTCTGCGCGAACGAGCCATGAACGACGAGACTCCGTACCGGCCGCGCTTTCCGATCTTTGCCTGCCACGAGTGCGGCCTGATTCACCGGATGAGCGCGCTGCCCGACGGCGCGACCGCCCGCTGCCGGCGCTGCGGCGCTGCGCTTTATCGCGAACGGCGGGACAGTCTCAATCGGGTGCTGATGCTGACGATCGCGGCGCTGATCCTGTTCGTGCTCGCCCACACCTTCCCGTTCATGACCTTCAAGCTCGAGGGCCGCGCGCAGATGAGCACCTTGCTCAGCGGCGTCGTGCAGCTCTATCGGGACGGCATGTGGCCGCTCGCGCTCCTGGTGCTCGCGACCGCCTCGCTCGCGCCCCTGCTGAAGCTGCTCGGCAACCTCTACGTGCTGGTGCCGCTCAAGCTCGGCTGGCGCCCGATCGGCCTCGCGCGGGTCTTCCGCTATACCGAGATCATCCATCCCTGGGCGATGATGGAGGTCTACCTGCTCGGCCTGATCGTCGCCTACGTGAAGCTCACCGAGTTCGCCCGCCTCGAGCTCGGGATCGCGGTCTATTCGTTCGGCGCGCTGATCCTGGCCATGGTCGCGGCCGAGTCCGCGCTCGATCCGCGCCAGGTCTGGCAGCGGCTCAGCCCCCAGGCGGCGGCGGCGCTGCCCCTGCCGGCGCCGGCCGCGCTGCTGAGCTGCCACGCCTGCGACCAGCTGGTGCGCGCGGGCCGCCTGAGCCGGCATGCCCCGCTCGTCTGTCCGCGCTGCGGCGCCAGGCTGCATCGGCGTCTGCCCAACAGCGTGGCGCGGACCTGGGCGCTCGTGGTGACCGCGACCATTCTCTACATCCCGGCCAACCTGCTCCCGGTCATGACCGTCACCTCGTTCGGCAAGGGCGAGGCGGACACGATCCTGAGCGGCGTCAAGACCCTGATCGATGCCGGCATGTGGCCGGTGGCGCTGCTGGTGTTCTTCGCCAGCATCACGGTCCCGGTGCTGAAGCTGATCGGCCTGAGCTTCCTTTTGATCTCGGTGCAGCGCGGCTCCGCCTGGCGGCGGCGCGATCGCACCTTGCTATTCCGGATCATCGAGTCGGTCGGGCGCTGGTCGATGGTCGACATCTTCATGATCTCGATCCTGGTCGCGCTCGTGAATCTCGGCTCGATCGCGACGATCCAACCCGGCGCGGGCGCGATCGCCTTTGCCGCCGTGGTGATCACGACGATGATCGCATCGATGGGATTCGATCCGCGCCTGATCTGGGACAGGGGGAAGACGAGCCATGGTCGGCGACCGGCGATCCACCACTGAACTCGACGACGTTCCCGAGGTCGAGGTCGCGGCGCGGCGCGGCATCTCGATCGTCTGGCTGATCCCGCTGGTGGCCGGCGCGATCGCGATCTGGCTGGGCTACACGACGCTGCAGCAGAAGGGACCGACGGTCACGATCACCTTCGCCAACGCCGAGGGGCTCGAGGCTGGCAAGACCAAGGTCAAGTACAAGGAAGTCGACATCGGCCTCGTGGATCATGTAGCCATCAGCGATGACCTGTCGCGGATCGTGGTCACGGCCGCGATGGTCAAGGGCGCCAGCGGGTTTCTGAATGCCGGCACACGGTTCTGGATCGTGCGCCCGCGGATCGGTGCTGCGGGCGTCTCGGGCCTGGGCACGCTGTTTTCGGGCGCGTTCGTCGAGGTCGACCCCGGGCCCGGCGAGCCGACCAAGAGCTTCACCGGGCTGGAGGAGCCGCCGCCGATCCGCTCGGATGTCGCCGGCCGACGGTTCCATCTGCGCGCCACCCGGCTGGGCTCGGTATCGCGCGGGTCGCCGGTCTACTATCATGACATCCAGGTCGGCCAGGTGCTGAACTACGAGCTGGCCGACGACCAGAAGACGCTCGACATCGACGTGTTCGTGGCAGCGCCCCACGACCGCCTGGTCCGCGACAGCAGCCGGTTCTGGAACGCCAGCGGGTTCGACATCTCGCTCGGCACCGAGGGGGTCAACTTTTCGGTCGAGTCGCTGCAGTCGCTGCTGGCCGGCGGGATCTCGTTCGAGA
>DATAOG010000101.1:0-2498 GCA_036265855.1 Geminicoccaceae bacterium
GATTGCCGGACACGGTTGACCGGCTGTGCCCGGCGACCTTCACCTCACCGGCCCCGTTCGCTCTCACCGGCCCCGTTCGCCGGCTTACCTGCTGGTCTTCCGCGCGATCGGCAGGGCCAGCTTTGTGAATCACGACGCTACTCGCCCACGTCTGCCACGGCGCGATCCTGGGCGCGACGCTCGGCATCACGGCCTAGCCCCAGGGGCGGTCCCGGCGGGCTCGGCATCGTCGCTGTCGCCGAGCAGCTCCTGGACGTACAGCCGGTTGATGGCGACCATCGCCGTCGCCGCGAGCGGGGTCGCGAGCGCGAGCCCGAGCACGCCCAGCAGCACGCCGAGCAGCACCTGCGCCGCGATCATCAGTGCCGGCGGCAGCGACACCGAGTGGCGCTGCACCAAGGGGCTCAGCACGTAGCCCTCGAACATCTCGATCGCGCTGTAGGCGACGAAGGCATAGAGCCCGGTCGTGGGCCCTTCGCTGAAGGCCACCAGAACCACCGGAATCGCCGCGACGATCGCGCCGATGAACGGGACGAAGGTGAGCAGGAACACCAGCACGCCGAGGATCAGCGCGAGCGGCACGCCGAGCAGGCGCAGGGCGAGGTAGCTCAGCACGCCGACCGTGGTCATGGTCACGAGCTGCCCGACCATCCACCAGCGGAGCGTCTGGCCGATGCTCTCGAACAGCTCGCGCGTGATCCGGCGGTGCGCGTGCGGCACCAGGTGGGCGAGCCCGCGCAGATAGAGATCCGGGTCGGCGGCCAGATAGATGCCGATCACGACCACGATCACGGCGTTGGCGACGGCACCGAAGCTCGACGAGATGACGTTGGTGGCGCCACCCACGAGACCCGCGGGCGAAGGCAGCAGGTCCTTGGCGCTGACCTTGCTGGTGAGCTCGTGGGTGACATCTGCAAGCCCCAGCCTGCGCTGCAGATCCACCAGCGCGCGGCCGAGATTGTCGACCAGCTCGGGGCCCTGGCTTGCGACCTGCGGCACGAGGACGAGGCCGCCGCCGACCACCACGCCGAGCGCGAGCAGCAGGACCAGCGCCAGCGCCAGGCCATCGCGGATGCCGGTCAGATGGACGAGGCCATTGGTCGCGGCGCGCAGCAAGGTCGCGAGCAGCACGGCTGCGAACAACAGGAGCAGGACGTCGGCCGCGAACCACAAGAGCGCCGCGAGCACGATCAGCGCGAGCGCGATCAGCGTGGTCTCGACCACGCGCCAGCCGAGGTCGCGCGGGTCCCGCGCCGAGGCGTCCGGGACCATCGCCGGCCGGCGCTCGACCACGTCCTGATTGCTCGGTATCGGGTAGGTCAGAGCTCATCTCCCGAAGGCAATCGGGGGGCGCCGACCGCTCCCCGCGAGCAAACCGCGCCGGCTGCAGGCAGTTCCCGCGCGGTCCTGGTCGGACGACGGGCGAGGCCGAGCGGCCGGTCGCGGCCGGCGTCATCGATCGGTCCGGGCGCGGCATCGGGGCCGGCGCGAGCTGGCGCACAACCGGGATCGAGCCAGTCCGGAGCAACGAACGCTGGACAAGCGCGCCCGGGTTCCGCCAGAGGATCGGAGCGGCCGCCCAGGCCGGTCAACGCGCGGACCAGCGGAAGGGAACCCGATGCCGAGCTCTGCCGGAGTCAAGCCCGTCGTGGTGTTCGATCTGGGCGGCGTCCTGATCGACTGGAACCCGCGCTACCTGTACCGGCAGCTGATCGACGACGAGCAGCGGATCGAGCGGTTTCTGGCCGAGGTCTGTCACCCGAAATGGAACGAGGAGCAGGATCGCGGCCGGAGCTTCGCCGAGGCAATCGAGGAGGCGGTCGCGCGCCATCCGGGCGAGCGGGCGCTGATCGAGGCCTACCACCATCGCTGGGACGAGATGCTGGCAGGCTCGATCAGAGGCTCGGTCGAGATCCTGCGAGAGCTGAAGCAGGCGGGCCTCGAGCTGCACGCGCTCACCAACTGGTCCGTGGAGAAATTTCCGATCGCGCGCGAGCGGTACGATTTCCTCGACTGGTTCGAGAGCATCCTCGTGTCGGGCGAGGTCGGCCTGATCAAGCCCGACCCCCGGATCTTCCGACTGCTGCTCGAGAGCATCGGGCGGTCCGCGGCGGACTGCGTCTACGTCGACGACAACCCGACCAACGCCGAGGCCGCGCTGGCGCTGGGCTTCGATGCGATCCACTTCCGGGATCCCGAGCGCTTGCGCCGGGACCTCGTCCGGCGCGGAGTCCTGGGCAGGCAGGCCTGAGTTGCGCCGGCTCGCGCGCTGGCTCGGCCTCGGGCTGCTGGGCCTCCTGGCGCTGCTCGTCTTCGTGGCGGGCGGCGGCTATCTCTGGCTCCGACAGTCTCTGCCGCAGATCGAGGGCGAGATCCGCGTCCAGGGGCTGAAGGCGCCGGTCACGGTCGTGCGCGACCGATGGGCGATCCCGCACATCGAGGCCATCAGCCTCGAGGATGCCGTGTTCGCGCTCGGCTTCGTGCATGCCCAGGACCGG
>DATAOG010000102.1:0-1592 GCA_036265855.1 Geminicoccaceae bacterium
CGCGCGCTGCGCAGGCGCGTGTCGAGCTGCTCGATCAGCAACGCCAGCGCCGTGCCGATCACCGTGGACGCGGTGAACCCGACGAAGGCGAAGGTCAATGGCGAGGCCGAGCTCGGCGCTCCGGGAACCTCTGCCGGCGAGATCACGCGCGCGTCCGGGCGGACGAGCTCCTGCTGCTCCTCGGTCTCCTTCAGGCGCACGAGAAAGGTCTCGTAGAGGGAACGGTTTGCCGCCGCCTCGCGCTCGAGCTCGCGCAGCTGAATCTCGGCCTGGCCGCTCAGCGCGATGTTGCCCTGGGCCTGCTGCAGGCGCTCGCGGATCGCCTGCACCCGGTTGGTGGCGACCGCGATCTCGTTGCCGAGGTTCTGGACCGCGGCCCGGATCTCGAGATCGATGCGCCGCTCGACGCGATCCTTCTCCGCCTCCACCTGCTTGATGACCGGATGCTGCTCGCCGAACTCGCGCGAGAGCTGCGCCTCGTCCCGCTGCAGGCCGAGCTGCTGCTCGCGCAGCGTCAGGATCAAGGGCGTCGGCAGCAGGTCGGCCACGACCGCGCCGCCATTGCCGCTCGCCTGAAGCTCGCGGACCTTGCGGAGCTTCGCTTCCTGCGCGGTCTGCTCGGCCTGGGCGTCGATCAGCTGCGAGCTCAGCGCCACGATCTCCTTGGCGTGCAGATCGGAACCGCCCGGGGTCTCGAGCCCGTGCGCCGACCGGTACTCCGCGACCGAGCGCTCCGATCCGAGCAGCCGCTGACGCATCTCCTCGACCCGCCGGGTCAGCCACTCCTTGGCGCCCTGCGTCGCGGCGAGCTTGTCGCCGAGCTGGCCGTGCACGTACGCCCGGGCAATGCCGTTGGCGAGGTTGGCCGCCGCCTCTGGGCTGGTCGCGGTGTAGCTGATCGCGAGCACGTGCGAGTTGCCGGACTGGGTGACCTTGAGCCCGGCGCGCAGCATCGCGACCGCCCGGTAGGCGATCTCGTCCGGGTCGGCCGCGACCTCCGGGGCATCGGCCAGGCCGGCCGCGATCAGCCATTTGTCCGGAAGGATGCTGCCGAGCAGGCCCGTTGTGCCCTGGCCCGGCGACGCCCCGGGCGCATGGCCCTTGAAGTCGAGGAGCTGGGCGGTGCGCGCCAGATTGTCGTAGGACTGGATCAGCTTGATCTGGGTCTCGATGGTCGCGGCGTCGGGCGACAGGTCCTGCGCCACCTGCTCGACGTTGACGACCCGGGTTTCCTGCGGCTGGACCATGACCAGCGCGGTCGCGGTGTAGGTCTTGTCGACCTGCAGGCCGATCAGCGTGGCGATGCCGGTGATCAGCACGACCACCCAGGCGATCAGCCGCTGCCGGCGGCGCAGGATCACGAGCCGCTCGCGCAGGGAGAGCCCCGCGTCCAGGCCTTCAGCCATTCGGGGACCGGCCCCAGGCGCCGACTGTGCGGTTTGCGGCAATGCCCTTCCGCTCCACCTCGAGAGGCCCGACGCGGTCCCTTCGCAGCGGACCTGTCTCAACGGTGGGTTGATAGTTGAAAGGTTTTTGTTTAGCAACCTTTCATGAGATTGAGTCCGGGATTTTTCAACTTGATGGTGAGAACC
>DATAOG010000103.1:0-3201 GCA_036265855.1 Geminicoccaceae bacterium
ACCGGCGTGAACGGCACCGCGACCTGGAGCTTCGGATAGTAGCGGCCGCCGGCACGCTCGTACGCGTTGGCCCAGCCCCAGTCGAACACGTACTCGCCGTAGGAATGGCTTTTCAGGTACATCGGCGCACAGCCGAGCAGCCGGCCGCCGGCCTCGACCACGACGTGCAGCGGCAGCCATCCGGTCTCGCGGCAGGCCGAGCCGCTCGCCTCCAGGCAGCAGAGGAACGCGTGGCTGAGGAACGGCTGGTCAACGCCGGCGCAGGCGTCCCAGGCGGCGGGATCGAGCTCCCCGATGCCCTGGACGAGCTTGACCTCGAGCGGGCCGGCGGCAGCGCCCCCGAGCCGCTCAGGCGAGCTCAAAGGTGGCCTCGACCTCGACCGCAGCATTGCGCGGCAGGCTCGCGCAACCGACCGCAAAGCGCGCATGGCGTCCGGCCTCGCCCATCGCCTGAACCATCAGGTCGGAGGCGCCGTTGACGACCTCCGGATGATCGCCGAACTCGGGCGTGCAGGCGACGAAGCCGCCGAGCTTCAGGCATCGGCTGAGCTTGCTCAGATCGCCGCCGCACGCGGCCTTGGCCTGGGCCAGAAGGTTGAGCGCGCAGAGCCTCGCCGCCTCCTGGCCCTGCGGCAGGCTGACCTCGGCGCCGAGCCGGCCGACGACCGCCACCCGCCGGTCGCGGAACGGCAGCTGGCCGGCGACGAACAAGAGCTTGCCGCCGATCGTGTAGGGCACATAGTTGGCGGCGGGCGCGGGCGCTGGCGGCAGCTCGAGCCCCTGCTGCGCCAGCCGTTGCTCGATCGCGCTGGTCACTTGGCTCTCCTCGGTTCTGACCGAAACGGCGGCGACGATAGCGGCTGGCGCGGCGATCGAGAAGAGGGCGGCTTTGGCGGTGCGGCAAACCGGCCTTCGAGCGTGGCAGCGTCGCCCTTTGCCGACCGCTCGGCCGAGGTTGCGCAGCGCCGGCCGCCGCCGGTACTGTGCTGGTCGGGCCAACCGAGAGCGAGGGCACGCGTGAGCACACCCCGCGAGCTGGGCTTTGCCATGCCGCCCGAAGGCGCGCGCCACGGCCGCTGCTGGATGGCGTGGCCGGGTCGCGAGGAGCTCTGGGGCGCGCGCATGGCGGATGCCCGCCAGGCCTATGCCGAGGTCGCCCAGACGATCGCGCAGTTCGAGCCGGTCACGATGATCGCCCGCCCCGAGCTGACCGCAGAGGCCTCGCTGCACTGCGGCCAGGGCGTCTCGGTCCTGCCGGTCGAGCACGACGATTCCGGGAGCCGCGACACGGCGCCGACCTTCGTGGTCGATCGGCAGGGCCAGCTCGCCGGCATCGACTGGCGGTTCAACGGCTACGGCCAATCGGTGCCGGAGTTCGCCAAGGACGCGCGGCTTGCGGAGGCGATCTGCGAGCGCCTCAAGGTGCCGCGCTTCGTCGCCCCGATCGTGCTCGAGGGCGGGGCCGTGCACGTCGACGGCGAGGGCACCTGCCTGGTCTGCGCGGCCGCGGTGCTCGATCCGAAGCGCAACCCAGGTCTTGGCCGCGCCGATGCCGAGGCCGCGCTGAGGGGGTATCTGGGCATCGACAAGGTGATCTGGCTCGAGCAGGGCCTGGTCGGCGATCGGACCGGCGGCCATGTCGACAACCTCGCCTGCTTTGCCCGCCCCGGTCTCGTGCTGGCGCTCGCCGGTCGCGACCAGGAGGACGCAAACTATCCGGTTCTGCAGGACAACCTCGCGCGGCTGCGGGCCGAGAGCGATGCCAAGGGGCGCGCGCTCGAGGTGGTCGCGATCGAGCAGCCGGCTGCGCGGCTGGGCGCCGACGGCAGCCGGATCGCCGCCTCGTACATCAATTTCTACCTGGCGAACGGCGCCGTGATCCTGCCGATGTTCGACGACCCGATGGACACGCCGGCGTACCGGGCGGTCGCCGCCGCCTTTCCGGACCGGCGTGTGATCCAGGTCGATGCGAGCGATCTGGTGCTCGGCGGCGGCGGCATCCACAGCATCACGCAGCAGCAGCCGGCGGCGCCGGCCGCGGAGCAGACCTGACGGGAGCGAAGGATCAGAACCGGCGGCGATCGGGTTCCTGGCCGATCGGCCGCCGCAACCAAGAAGGAGGGTCAGGGGTGAAAAGAACCGGACTGGCGCGGCTCGGATGCCGCGGTGCACTGGCGCTGGCGTTCGCGAGCGCGGCGCTGGCCGCAGCCGAGGCGCGGGCCGCCGATACCATCGGCGATTGCGATCTGCGCGGCCCGAAGGGCGAGGCCGCGTTCACGCCGGCGCAGGCCGGGCAGCTCACGGTCGAGGTCAACCTGCCCGCACCCGGCTGGTGGAACGGCGACACGCCGGACACGATCAAGGACGGCTACGAGTACTGCATGGCCGCCAACATCGCGCACCGCGCCGGCCTCGACAAGGTCAAGGTCGTCAACGTCGCCTGGGATGCCCTGGTCGCCGGCCAGACCAAGGATTTCGACCTCGCGCTGTCGCAGATCTCGATCACGGACGAGCGCAAGAAGGTGGTCGACTTCTCGGTGCCGTACTTCTCCTCGGACATCGGCGTGCTGGTGAAGACCGGGACTGAGGTCGATTCCGCATCGATGAAGCACCAGCGGATCGGCGTGCAGCAGGCGACGACCGGGGCCGATTTCGTCGCCAACGTGCTGCGGCCCGACACGCCGGCCAAGGTGTTCCCGGACACGCCCTCGATGTTCACGGCACTTCAGGCCGGCCAGATCGACGCGGCGATGACCGACACCGCGATCGTGCTCGGTCAGGCGGCGGTCTCGAACGGCGGCTTCGCGGTCGTCGGCCAGTATTCGACCGGCGAAACCTATGGGGCGATCTATCCCAAGGGCTCGCCCAACGAGCAGGCGATCGACAAGATCATCGGGGCGATGAAGGCCGACGGCACGCTCGACCAGCTCTCGGCGAAGTATCTGGCGGCCAGCTGGGGTGCCGACCCGACCAAGGTGCCCTACTTCAAGCCCTGACCGGGCGGCGCCGCTCGCCCGGGGCCAGCGGTGGAACGCGCGAGCCGGCTGGAGGGCGCGCGGGGCGAACGCTGGCGCGCCCCGTCGCTGCCCACGGATGCGACCGGATTCTCGACCAGCGCGTTGATCGTCGCGGTGCTCGCGATCGCCTCGACCTTCTGGGTGATCCGCGCGGTCCGATCGGTGATGGCGGAGAGCCGGTTCG
>DATAOG010000104.1:0-1583 GCA_036265855.1 Geminicoccaceae bacterium
ACGGGGTGCCTGGCGAGCTGCATCTGGTCCACCTCGGCGCTCGGGCTCTGGGCGGTGCCGGCCTGATCTTTACCGAGATGACTTGCGTCTCGCCGACCGGCCGCATCACGCCCGGCTGCGCCGGCTTGTGGAACGACGAGCAGGCGGCTGCCTGGACGCGGATCGTCGATTTCGTCCACGCCCAGAGCCCGGCCAAGGTCTGCCTGCAGCTCGGCCACAGCGGCCCTAAGGGCTCGACCCGGCTTGGCTGGGAAGGCATGGATCGGCCGCTCGCGGACGGCAACTGGGAGGTGATCGGGCCGTCCCCGGTCCGGTGGAGCGCCGAGAACCAGGTGCCGCGCGCAGTGACCCGCGCCGACATGGACGAGGTCACCCGGCAGTTCGTCGCCGCAACCCGGCGGGCGATCTGTTGCGGCTTCGACATGCTCGAGCTCCATTGCGCGCACGGCTATCTGCTCTCGGCCTTCATCAGTCCGCTGAGCAATCGCCGGACCGACGTCTATGGCGGCCCGCTCGCGAACCGGCTGCGCTTCCCGCTCGAGGTCTTTGCCGCGATGCGCGAGATCTGGCCGCAGGCGCTGCCGATGTCGGTCCGGATCTCGGCGACCGACTGGCACCCGGAGGGCCTGACGCCCGAGGATGCCATCGAGGTCGCGCGCGCCTTCAAGCAAGCGGGCGCCGATCTGATCGACGTCTCGGCCGGCCAGACCACGATCGAGGCCAAGCCGATCTACGGCCGCATGTTCCAGACCCCGTTCTCGGACCGGATCAGGAACGAGGTCGGGATCGCGACCATGGCGGTCGGCAACATCTTCGAGGTCGATCACGTCAACTCGATCATCGCGGCCGGACGCGCCGACCTCTGCGCGCTCGCCAGGCCGCACCTCGCCGATCCGTTCTGGACGCTCCACGCCGCGGCCGAGCTTGGCTACGACGACCAGGCCTGGCCGCTCCCCTATCTCGCCGGCCGCGAGCAGTATCTGCGCAACCGTGCCCGCCGGCAGGACGCCGACGCGGGAGCGATCTGATCATGACCGGAACCGCCGCCCCGCTCGCCGGCAGGCGCGCCCTGGTCACGGGTGGCGGCAGTGGCATCGGCGCGGCGATCACGCGCGCGCTCGATCGCGCGGGCGCCGAGGTCTCGGTCCTAGGCCGCCGGCGGCCACCACTGCTGGAGATCCTGGCTTCGCTGTCGCAACCTGGCGAAGCGTTGGGAGCCGATGTGACCGATCCCGCTTCGCTCGAGGCTGCCTGCGCGCGCGTCGGCCCGCTGGACATCCTGATCAACAACGCCGGTGCCGCCGAGAGCGCGCCCTTCGAGCGCACCGATGCCGTGCTCCTCGAGCGCATGCTGAGCGTCAACCTTGTCGGCGCCTTCGAGGTCACGAGGCGCCTCTTGCCGAGCTTGCGGGCGGCCGCGGCGGGACGAATCGTCAACATCGCGAGCACCGCCGCCCTCAAGGGCTACCCTTATGTCACCGCCTACGCCGCGGCCAAGCACGGGCTTCTCGGCTTCACCCGGGCGTTGGCGGTCGAGCTCGCCGGCACTCCGATCACCGCCAACGCGGTCTGCCCGGGGTTCA
>DATAOG010000105.1:0-4175 GCA_036265855.1 Geminicoccaceae bacterium
GGGTCCGACGCTCGGCCCACGGGGGCGGGCGCCAGCAACAACTTCTTAGGCCGCGGCGCTTAGAACTGCCCCGCCGAGGCTTGAGAACGGCCGCTCGGCACTCAGGTCGCGAGGTCGGCGATGCAGCAGATGCGACGGGCAGTGAGTGCCTATGGTCAGGCGGCCGAGACCCTGGCGCCGGCCCGGCAGATCGTGCTGCTCTACGACGGCGCGATCCGGCGCATCAAAGAGGCAAGGGAGGCGATCGGACGGCGCGCGATCCGGGACCGTCATGCTGCGGTGAGCAAAGCCGCCGCGATCGTCGACGCTTTGCACGCCTGCCTCGACCATGAACGAGGCGGCGAGATCGCGACCAACCTAGACCGGCTCTACACCTACTTCGGAATGCGCCTGCAGCAGATCAATCTCAGGGATGACGTCCGGATCTGCGAGGAGCTGGTGGCTCGGCTGGGCGAACTTCGAGCCTCCTGGGCCCAGATTGCAGATCGGGCCGCAGCGGCTGGAACCGCGGGGCCGGGCCCGGCGCCGACCAGCGCGCGGGCCAGCGGAGGCGGGCACGACCGTCACGATCTGAGTGCGCCCGAAGGCCGCAGTCGACAGCCCGGAACGCCCTGGCGAGCGTGATTCTGCGGTTCACCGCCGGTTGCAGCGTCTAGGCGTCGTTCTTATATCAGGCTCCGGAACCACCGCGACCGCAAACCCGGCCGCCGGCGCCGCCTCCTGGGCGGCCGCGACCGGAAGTTGCGTGTTGAGCACCGATCATCACGAGCCTCGGGCGTGAGAGAGTGGCATGAGCAATAAGATCATCGGCATCGATCTCGGCACCACGAACAGCTGCGTCGCGATCATGGAGGGCAAGAACGCCCGCGTGATCGAGAACGAGGAGGGCATGCGGACGACGCCCTCCATGGTTGCCTTCACCGACGACGGCGAGACCCTGGTCGGCATGCCGGCGAAGCGGCAGGCGGTCACCAATCCCACCAACACGGTGTTCGCGGTCAAGCGCCTGATCGGCCGGCGCTTCGATGATCCGGTGGTCCGCAAGGACGTCGACATGGTGCCGTACAAAATTGTGCGCGCCGACAATGGCGATGCCTGGGTCGAGGTCCGCGGCGAGAAGAAGGCACCCTCGCAAATCAGCGCCGCAGTCTTGAAGAAGATGAAGGAGACCGCCGAGCGCCATCTCGGCGAGACGGTCAGTAAGGCGGTCATCACGGTGCCGGCGTATTTCAATGATTCGCAGCGGCAGGCGACCAAGGACGCCGGCAAAATCGCCGGCCTCGAGGTGCTCAGGATCATCAACGAGCCGACGGCGGCCGCGCTCGCCTATGGCCTGGACAAGTCCAAGGCGCAGACGATCGCCGTCTATGATCTCGGCGGCGGCACCTTCGACATCTCGATCCTCGAGATCGGCGATGGCGTGTTCGAGGTCAAGGCGACCAACGGCGACACCTTCCTCGGCGGCGAGGACTTCGACAAGCGCCTGATCGACTACATGGCGGACGAGTTCAAGAAAGAGCAGGGCATTGATCTGCGCAACGACCGGCTTGCCCTGCAGCGGCTCAAGGAGGCCGCCGAGAAGGCCAAGATCGAGCTGTCCTCGACGCTCCAGACCGAGGTCAACCTGCCTTTCATCACCGCCGATGCGAGCGGTCCCAAGCACCTGACCATGAAGCTCAGCCGGGCCAAGCTCGAGATGCTGGTCGGCGACCTGATCGACCGGACCGTCGAGCCCTGCCGGATGGCGCTCAAGGACGCCGGGCTGTCCGCGGGCGACATCGAGGAGGTCATCCTGGTCGGCGGCATGACGCGGATGCCCAAGGTGGTCGAGACGGTCAAGACCTTCTTCGGCAAGGAGCCCCACAAGGGTGTTAACCCGGACGAGGTCGTGGCGGTCGGTGCGGCGATCCAGGCGGCGGTCCTGTCCGGCGAGGTCAAGGACGTGCTGCTGCTCGACGTCACGCCGCTCTCGCTCGGCATCGAGACGCTGGGGGGCGTGTTCACGCGCCTGATCGATCGAAACACCACGATCCCGACCAAGAAAAGCCAGGTCTTCTCGACCGCGGAGGACAGCCAGAACGCAGTCACCATCCGCGTCTTCCAGGGCGAGCGCGAGATCGCGGCCCAGAACAAGCTGCTGGGCCAGTTCGACCTGGTCGGCATCCCGCCGGCGCCGCGCGGCGTGCCGCAGATCGAGGTCACTTTCGACATCGACGCCAACGGCATCGTCAACGTCTCGGCCAGGGACAAGGGCACTGGCAAGGAGCAGCAGATCCGAATCCAGGCTTCCGGCGGTCTCAACGAGCGCGAGATCGAGCGGATGGTGAAAGAGGCCCAGGAGCACGCCGAGGAGGATCGCCAGCGGAAGGCGCAGATCGAAGCGCGCAACCACGCTGACAGCCTGATCTACAGCACCGAGAAGTCGCTGAAGGAGCACGGCGATAAGGTCGGGGCAAGCGACCGGAGCGCCATCGAGCAGGCGATCGCCGATCTGCGCGGGGTGCTCGACAGCGGTGACACCGAGACCTTGCGAGCCAAGACTGAGGCTCTGGCCCAGCTGTCGATGAAGCTCGGCGAGGCGATGTACCGGGCGCAGCAGGGTGAGGGTCGCGGCGGTGGCGATACCGGTGGTGCGGGCCCCAGCGGCGGCGCTGGCGACGAGCACGTGGTCGACGCCGAGTTCGAAGAGGTCGAGGACGACAAGAAGAAGTCGGCCTGAGCGGCCGAGTGCCATCGAATCGGCAGCGGAGCCGGGTGCCGCGTGCGGCATCCGGCTCTTGGTGACCGGGGACGCCGGCCGGGCCGGCCAACGAAACGAACGCCATGGCAAAACGGGATTGCTACGAGGTCCTGGGTGTCCAAAGAAGCGCCTCGGCGGCGGAGCTGAAGGCGGCCTACCGCAAGCTGGCGATGCGCCATCACCCCGACCGCAACCCTGGAGACAAGGCCTCAGAGCAGCGCTTCAAAGAGATCAACGAAGCCTACGAGATCCTGAAAGACGATCAGCGGCGCGCCGCCTATGACCAGTTCGGGCATGCCGCGTTCGAGGGCGGACCGGGCGGCCGCCCGGGTGGGTTCGACTTCGGCAGCTTCGCCGACGTCTTCGACGACCTGTTTGGCGAGTTCATGGGGGGCGGCCGCCGGCGCGGCGCCCAGACCCGCGGCGCCGACCTGCGTTACAATCTCGAGATCACGCTGGACGAGGCGTTCACCGGCAAGCAGGCGCAGATCCGGGTCCCGACCACCGTGCGCTGCGAGGTCTGCAACGCGACCGGCTCGAGCAAGGGCGCGCCGCCCGGCGTCTGCCCGAGCTGCCGGGGTGCCGGCCGCGTGCGCGCGCAGCAGGGCTTCTTCACGATCGAGCGCACCTGCCCGACCTGCTCGGGCACCGGCCGGGTGATCTCGGATCCCTGCGAGACCTGCAGCGGCAGCGGCCGCGTCCACCGGGAGAAGACGCTCTCGGTCACGATCCCGCAAGGCGTCGAGGACGGCACCCGGATCCGGCTCACCGGCGAAGGGGAGGCCGGGACCCGCGGCGGCGCGCCAGGTGATCTCTACATCTTCGTGAGCGTCGCGCCGCACCGCCTGTTCAAGCGCGAAGGCAGCAGTCTCTATTGCCGCGTACCGATCCCGGTGACCACGGCGGCGCTCGGCGGCCAGATCGAGGTGCCGACCATCGACGGCCGGCGGGCACGCCTGCAGGTTCCGGCCGGGACCCAGACCGGGCATCGGTTCCGGATGCGCAACAAGGGCATGACCGAGCTGCATGGCCACACCCGCGCCGACATGTTCTGCGAGATCGTGGTCGAGACCCCGGTCAACCTGACCCGTCGGCAGCAGGAACTGCTGCGCGAGTTCGAGCAGGCGGGCAACAGCTCGACCCACCCGGAATCCGAAGGCTTCTTCGCCAAGGTCAAGGAGCTCTGGGACGAGCTGCGGGACTGAAGGCTCCGGGGCCGCCCCGGGGCTCACGATCCTGGGCCTGCGCCCAATGGAGCCACCTCGGTCCGATGTCGCGCCTGCATGAGCTGGAAGATGGCGGCCGCGGTCTCCTCGACCGAGCGCCTCGTCACATCGATCACCGGCCAGCCGTGGCGGGCGAACAGGCGGCGGGCATAGACCAGCTCGGCGCGGACCCGCTCCAGCTCGGCGTAGTCGGCCTCGACCCTGAGTCC
>DATAOG010000106.1:0-6579 GCA_036265855.1 Geminicoccaceae bacterium
GGCAGGTCTCGCACAAGATGACGTCGGCGCCGCCCGCGATCAGGCCCGCGGCCTGGACGCTGAACGCCTGCTCGAGGCTGCGATACGCGATGTGGCCGAGCGAGGGCAGCCGGGTGCCGGGGCCGATCGCGCCGATCACGAACCGGCGGCGGCCATGGTCGCCAACCGCAGCGATCGCTTCATGGGCAAGCTCGGCGGCGCGTCGGTTGATCTCGAACGCCCGGTCGCCGAGGTCGAACTCGCCGAGCGTGACCGGCGAGCCGCCGAAGCTGTTGGTCTCGAGCGCATCCGCGCCGGCTTCGAGGTAGCCCAGGTGGATCTCGCGGATCAGGTCCGGGCGCGACAGGTTCAGGATCTCGGAGCAGTTCTCCTGACCCCAGAAGTCGGTCTCGACCGAGAGCTCGCGCCCCTGGATCTGGGTGCCCATCGCGCCGTCGAACAGCAGGACGCGGCGCTCGAGGGCCTCGAGGAAGGCGGACATCATCAGCTGGTCTCAGGCGGCGTGGGCGAGGTGCGGCTGCAGGCCGAGCAGCGCACAGGCGGCGACCGTCAGCTCGGCGCGGTTGAGCGTGTAGAAGTGCAGCTCGTGGATGCCTTCGGCGACCAGGCGGCGGACCTGGTCGGCCGCGATCGCGGCGGCGACCCGGTTGCGCTCGACCGGATCGTCCTCGAGACCCTGGAACGCCGCCGCCAGCCAGTCGGGCACGCCGGCGCCGCAGCCGTCGCTGAAGCGCTTGATCTGACCGAAGTCGTGGACCGGCATGATCCCGACCGCGAGCGGGGCCGTGATCCCGGCCGCGGCCATCCGGTCGCGAAACCGAAGCACCGTCTCGGTCTCGAAGCAGTATTGCGTGATCGCGCGCACGGCACCCGCGTCGAGCTTGCGCTTCAGGTTGTCGAGATCGGCCCTTGGGCTCGCGGCTTCCGGATGGGTCTCGGGGTAGGCCGCGACGCTGATCTCGAACGGGGCGATCGCGCGCAGCGAGGCGACCAGATCGGCGGCGAAGGCATAGTGCGTGCCGTTCGGCCGGCTTTCCATGCCCTTCGGCCGGTCGCCGCGCAGGGCGACCAGCCGGCGGACGCCGGCCGCCCAATACTGCCGGGCGATGTCCTCGACCGCGGCGCGCGTGGCGCTGGCGCAGGTCAGGTGCGCGACCGCCACCCAGCCGGTGCGCTCGCGCAGCGCCTCGACCCAGGCGCGCGTGCCCTCGGCGGGATTGCCTCCGGCGCCGCAGGTCACCGAGACGTACTGAGGGCTGAGCGGCTGCAGCTGCTCGACAGTCTGCCAAAGGCGGTCCTCGGCCGCGGGCGTCTTGGGCGGAAAGAACTCGAACGAGATCTCGAGCTCGGGCGGGAACTCGCCGGCAAGAAGCTCGCTTGGCGGGGGTGCATCGCGCTCCAGGTCGGGGCGGGTCCGGTCGGGGATCATGCGACGCGTCCGGCGCTGGGTTGCTGGTCGGGCTGCTCGAAATCGCCGGCGGTGCCGATCCGGCGCGCCGGCCAGATCACCACGGTCAGCGGGTCGCCCGCGAGGCGGCGCGGCGGCTCGAAGGCGAGCCCGGCCGCAGCGAACCAGTCGCGCATCTGGGCATCGGCGAAGCCGAGCCGGCGATGGGCGTGCTGCTCGCGCAGGAACTCGAGGCTGTGCGGCGCGAAGTCGACGACCACCAGGCGCCCGCCCGGGCGCAGCACCCGTGCCGCCTCGGTGAGCGCCGCGCCGGGATCGTCGGCAAAGCGCAGCACGTTGTGCAGCGTGGCGGCATCGAACGAGCCGTCCGGCAGCGGCAGATGATACATGTCGCCCTGGCGGACCTGGCAGTTCCGCAGGCTGGTGCGATCGAGATTGGCGCGCGCCACGGCCAGCATCTCGCGCGACAGATCGACGCCGAGACCGAAGCCGATCCGGGGCGCCAGCAGCTGCAGGACGCGGCCGGTGCCGGTGCCGATGTCGAGCAGGCTCCTGGGCGGCTGGTCGCCGAACACCTCGAGCAACGCGCTCTCGACCTGGGCTTCGTCGAGGTGCAGCGAGCGGACCTGGTCCCAGCGCGTCGCCTGGGCGGCGAAATACTGCGCTGCCTGCTCCTGGCGGGCGCTGCGGACCGCGGCCAGCCGCTGGCGGTCCAGCGCCAGGTCGGCATCCTCGGGCGGCAGCATCCGGCAGAGATTGCGGGCGAGCCGGGCACCCGGCCCGCGCCGGGCGCGTCGGTAGAACACCCAGCTGCCCTCGCGGAAGCGCTCGAGCAGACTGGCCTCGGTGAGCAGCTTGAGATGGCGCGAGACCCGCGGCTGGCTCTGGCCCAGGACCTGGGTAAGCTCGGTCACGGTCCACTCCCCCTGGCTGCACAGCACGAGCAGCCGCAGCCGGCTGGGTTCGGCGGCCGCGCGCAGCCCATTGAGCAGGGTTTCGAGGCTGTCGTGCTGATCGATCATAGTTGCTGCCGTGAGCCCACCGCCAGTCAGAGATAGGCATATCTAGATTTCTTTATTTTGTCTTGTCAACGGCGAAAAAAAAGCGGTCGACCCGACCGCCCTCAAGGCTGGGGGAGTTGCAGTTGGGGGTTACGCGTACGGAGCGGCTCCGAGACGGTTCGGGCTGGCATCGCCGCGCGCCCCGAACAGCCAGCTCATCACCGTGTCCTCGACCAGCCGGCGGACCTCGTCCGGATACAGCCGCAGGCTGGCCATGGCGTCGGCGAGGCACCGCTCGTCCTCGAGTCGGAGCCCCTGGTGAAAGCGGCGATAAAGCAGGCTGTCGGTGCCGAGCACGTCCTCGAGCCGGCGCAGAAGGCCGTCCAAGCTGATGATCCGGACGTCATCCATGGGCTGGCTCCTCGGCAGTGGCCCGACCCGCTTGGCCGCGATGTTTACGTTTTGTTTACAATGCCGATTTATGGGCTGGCCGCGCAATGGCGTTGCCTGGCCGGCCGGCATATCTAGGTAAGCCTTGGCGCTCGGCGGCCTCGCCACACTGGCAAGCCGGCAGGGCCGGCCAGGCGCTATGGTCAACCGTCGGGCGATGGTCGGCGAATCTTGATGCTTCCGGCGCGCACCCATATCATGGCCGCCCGAATCGGCACGGCCATCCTGCTGCGGCGCACTCGGGCAGGGGGCGCTGGGTGAGGGCAGCGGTGGCGGGTCACGGCTCGAGCCGGCGGTCGCGATCAGCGTGGTGGCGTCGAGCCGCGCCGGCCGCGCTGGCCTCGCTCTGGCTGTTGCGCGGAGGGCCGGCGCTCGCTCAGGATGAGAATGATCCGCTCGAGCCGTTCAACCGCGCAGTGTTCCAGGTCAACTACTTCCTCGATCGCGTGCTCCTGAAGCCGATCGCGATCCTCTATCGGGACGCGACGCCCCAGGTCGTGCGCACCGGGATCACCAACTTCCTGGCCAACCTGAGTACCCCCGTGGTCCTGGCCAATGCCATCCTCCAGGGCAACGCCAAGGAAAGCGAGCTGACGCTGGGCCGCTTCATGCTCAACACCATTCTGGGCGCGGGCGGTTTCGTCGATGTCGGCGGCATGGTCGGCATGCCGGACCGGCGCAGCGAGGACTTCGGCCAGACGCTCGCGGTTTACGGGGTCGGCTCGGGTCCCTACCTCATGCTGCCGCTGCTCGGACCGTCGAACCCGCGCGATGCCGTCGGCCGGGTGGTCGACCTCGCTTTCGACCCGCTGTTTTTCCTGGCGCCGGCCCCGGTGACTTACGGCCGCTTCGGCGTCCAGACGGTGAACACCCGCGAGCAGAACATCGAGAACTTCGAAGAGCTGGAGCGCAGCAGCCTGGATCTTTACGCCGCGGTCCGGACCCTGGCACGCCAGCTGCGCGCGAATGAGATCCGCAACGGCGCGCCTGCACCGCTCGAGGATATCTACAATGAGGACGTGTATAAGCTCGATGAGACCGGCGAACCCGGGCGACCCGCAAAACCGCCGGCGCCTCAGGGCAATGGCAAGCGCTGACGCGCTCGGCCGCCGGCCGCTGCTCGGCGGATTGCTGGGGCTGGGCCTGCTGGCGCTCGGGGTGGTCCCGGGTGCGCGGGCGGAGCCGAGCGCCGACGCCGCGCGCGAGCTGGTCGAGACGGTCGGCCACAAGGTGCTCTCGATCCTGCGCGATCATGGACTGAGCCAGCAGCAGAAGTTCGAGCAGCTGGTCCAGCTGCTCAGCGGACCGATCGATCTCAATCTGGTGGCGCGGCTGATCCTGGGTCGCTACTGGCGGACCGCGAGCGAGCAGCAGCGCGCCGATTATCTGAAGCTGTTTCGCGCGTTCGCGCTGCACACGCTGGCGACCCGGCTGGACGTCTACGGCGGCCAGGATTTCGAGATCACGGGCGCCAAGGCGGTCGACGATCGCGACGCCGTGGTCTCGACCCGGATTGTCGGCAACGGCCCGCCGGTCAAGGTCGACTGGCGAGTGCGCGAGCTCGATGATCACAACCTCGTCGCGATCGACGTGATCGTCGAAGGTGTCAGCCTGATCGTGACCCAACGCTCGGAATTCGGCGCGGTGATCGAGCGCCAGGGGATGGACGGCCTGCTCAGCGAGCTCCGGCGCCGGGCCGAGAGCCGCGCCTGAGCGCCGGACCGGCGGCGGTCGCCATCAGTCCTCGCCGGCGGCCGCGACCGCCGGTGGCGCCGCGAGCGCGACGGCCGCGACCGGCAGCGTGAAGCGGAACGCGGCACCCCGCGGCAGGGCCGGCTCGACCCAGATCCGACCGCCGAAGTGCTCGACGATCTGCCGGCAGATGGTCAGTCCCAGGCCCGAGCCCGCAGGCTTGGCGGTCATCACGTCGCCCCCGAGCTGACGAAAGCGCTCGAACACCGCGGCGCGCTGCTCGGGCGGAATCCCGGGCCCGTTGTCCTCGACGCTGACCGTGATCTCCGGCCCCGATGCCGCGAGCCGCACCCGGACCCGGCCGTCGCCTGCCTGGACGAACTTGGCGGCGTTCGAGAGCAGGTTGATCATCACCTGCATCAGCCGGTCGCGATCGACCAGGACCGCGGGGGCCATGGCCGGCAGCTCGGCCTCGACCGTGATCTGCTTGGCCCGGAACAAACCGCTGGTGGCGGCGAGCGCGTCGCTGATCACCGACTTCGGATCGCAGCTGGAGAGATGCCACTCCATCTTGCCGGACGCGATCCGCGACATGTCCAGAATGTCGTTGATCAACCGGGTCAGCCGCTCGGATTCCTTGACCAGGATGTCGAGGAAGCGATTGCGCTGGGCGACCTCGAGGTCCGGGTTGTCGAGCAGGATCTCGGAGAACGAGCGGATCGAGGTCAAGGGCGTGCGCAGCTCGTGGCTGACCGTCGAGATGAACTCGTCCTTGAGCCGGTCGAGCTCGGTCAGGCGCTGGTTGACCCGGCGCAGCTCGGCGCTCGTGATCTCGAGCGCGTGCGACTTTTGCTCGAGCTCGCGGCTGTATTCGATCACCTGCGAGGCCTCGTCCAGGATCGCCATGACCTCGTCGGGGCTGAAGTCGGCGCTCCTGACCACGGTCGAGATCATGACCCGGGCGGATGCCGCGCCGATCGCGCCGGCGAGCAGCCGCTCGGCGAAATTGACCAGATCGGCATCGGCCTGGGCATCCGCGGCGGGCGCGAGGCCGCGCATCCGCGCATGCCTGACGAACGCCTGCTCGGCGCGCTCGGCCCCGACGTAGCGGGCGAGCAGCCCCCTGAGATCGGCGACCGCGGCGCTGCCGCGCCACAGATGGGCCCCGCTCCCCAGCCGATCGACCTCGACGAACAGCGAGGCCTGGAGCCGCTCGAAGCTGCCCTGGCGGCCGAGCAGCGACCAGCCGACCAGGCCCGCGACGTTGGCGAGCAGGCTCCAGAGCAGCGAATGGCTGACCGGGTCGAGGCCGCTGACCCCGAACAGCGCGTAGGGCTTGAGGATCTCGATCCCGAACGGGCCGTTGAGGAAGCCCGGGTCGAGCCAGCCGGAGCGGGCGAGTGCGGGCAGCAGCAGCGTGTACAGCCAGATCACGAAACCGGCCAGAAGCCCGGTCAGAGCGCCCCTGAGGGTCGCCGCCTTCCAGTAGATGCCGAACAGGATCGGCGGCGCGAACTGGGCGGCGGCGCAGAACGAGACGAGGCCCATCGTGACCAGCGCATACGACTCCCCGACCAGCCGGAAATAGGCGTAGCCGAGCAGCAGCATCGCGAGGATGCCGCCGCGCCGGATCGCGAGCAGCAGGCCCGAAAGGTCCGGCTGCTCGTTCAGCCGCAGAAAGCGCAGGCGCAGCAGCACCGGCATGATCAGGTCGTTGCACAGCATGGTGCTGAGCGCGACCGTCTCGACGATCACCATAGCGGTCGCCGCCGACAGCCCGCCGAGAAACGTGAACAGCGTCAGCAGGTGCTGGTCCTCGAGCATCGGCAACAGCAGGACCATGAAATCGGCGTCGGGATGCGGCCCCGGAAAGCGCAGCCGGCCGGCGAGCGCGACCGGCAGCACGAACAGGTTGATCACCAGCAGATAGAGCGGGAACAGCCAGATCGCCTTGTTCAGGTGCTCCTCGTTGATGTTCTCGACGACCGCGACCTGGAACTGGCGGGGCAGGAACAGGATCGCCATGGC
>DATAOG010000107.1:0-4401 GCA_036265855.1 Geminicoccaceae bacterium
CCGACGTTAACCTCAGCTGGCCCATTCCGGGTTCAGGTCCACGGTGGGACTCCGCGCCACCGGCCGTCTGCAGCGGTCGCACGAAGTCCCAGGATCTCATGGACCGCAGAGCACACGCACGACAGGGCGCTGACGGCCAACTAAGAGTAAACCGGACAGCCTTCGATCGAGGACGGCCGGGACAGTCGGGGTACCGACCCGTTCGGCAAAGGCGGAGCCATTGCGCGTATCAGTCGCTTGCCTGGTGGATCGTACGGCCGTCGACCAGGGTTCGGATCACCTTGCCCTGCACCAGGCGGCCCTCGAAGGGAGTGTTCTTGGACAGGCTGTGCAGGTCCTCCTCGCGGATCCGGGCGGGCGCCTCGAGGTCGAACAGCACGAGGTCGGCGGGCGCGCCCTTGCGCAGCCGCCCGGCTTCGATGCCGAGCAGTTCCGCCGGCCGGTACGTCAGCTTCGCGAGCAGCTCGAGCAGGCCGAGCGCGCCGCTCTGGACGAGCTGCAGCGACACCGGCAACAGCGTCTCGAGGCCGAGCGCGCCGAATTCCGCCTGGGCGAACGGCAGGCGCTTGCTGTCCTGATCCTGCGGCCAGTGGTCGCTCGCGATCACGTCGATCGTGCCGTCGGCGAGGCCCGCGACCACGGCCCGCCGATCCGTCTCCGAACGCAGCGGCGGCGACACCTTGGCGAAGGTCCGATAGCCCTCTACCTCGAGCTCGTTGAGGGCGAAGTGCACCGGCGCTGCCTCCGCGGTCACCGGCAGACCGCGCGCCTTGGCCTCGCGCACCGCGTCGATCGCGGCCGCCGTCGAGATGTGCGCGACGTGATAGTGCGCGCCGGTCAGCTCGACCAGGCGCAGATCGCGCTCGACCAGGATCACCTCGGCGACCGCCGGGATGCCGGCGAGCCCGAGGCGGGTCGCGATCTCGCCCTCGTTCATCACGCCCCCGCGCGCCAGCGCCGGGTCTTCGGGATGCTGGATCAGCCGGCCGCCGAGCACCGACAGGTAGTCGAGCGCCCGGCGCATCACGAGGCTGTCGGCGAGGGCCAGGTGGCCGTCGGTGAAGCCGACCGCGCCCGCCTCCATCAGAAGGCCCATCTCGGCCAGCTGCGTGCCCTCGCAGCCCTTGGTCAGCGCTCCGTACGGGTAGACCTTGACCCGCTTCAGGCGACGCGCGCGCCGGGCGACGAACTCGACCATCGCCGGGTCGTCGATCACCGGGTCGGTGTTCGGCAGGCAAGCGAGGCTGGTGATGCCGCCGGCCGCGGCCGCCGCGGTGCCGCTCGCGAACGTCTCCTTGTGCTCGGCCCCGGGCTCGCCGAGCTGGACGCGCATGTCGACGAGGCCCGGCGCCAGGCAGGCGCCCTGGGCATCGATCACCTCGGCATCCTCGGGAACGCCGGCCGCGAACAGCCGCGGTCCGAGGTCGGCGATCCGCTCGCCCTCGATCAGCAGCCCGCCCGGGGCATCCAGGCCGCCCGCCGGATCGAGCAGCCGGGCGCCGGTGATCGCGGTCCTGGTCATGCGCCGGCGCGCAGCTCCCGGGTCAGGACCTCGAGGCAGGCCATGCGGACTGCGACGCCGAGCTCGACCTGGTCCAGAATCGCGCTCCGGTTGATGTCGTCCGCGACCGTGCCGTCGATCTCGACACCGCGGTTCATCGGCCCCGGATGCATGATCAGGGCGTCGGCGCGGGCGCGCGCAAGCTTCTCATAGGTCAGGCCGAACAGGTGGAAATACTCCCGCACCGAAGGCACGTAGCTGCCCTGCATGCGCTCGGTCTGGAGCCGGAGCATCATCACGATGTCGGCCCCATCCAGGCCGCGCCCCATGTCGTGGAACACCTCGACGCCGTAGCGCTCGACGGCCGCAGGCAAGAGCGTCCTGGGCGCGACCAGCCGGACGCGCGCGCCCATCGCAGTCAGCAGCAACAGGTTCGAGCGCGCGACCCGTGAGTGGAGAATGTCGCCGCAGATCGCGACCACGAGGCCCTCGATCCGGCCCTTGCGGCGCCTGATCGTCAGCGCATCGAGCAGCGCCTGGGTCGGATGCTCGTGGCTGCCGTCGCCGGCGTTGATCACGGCGCAGTTGACGTGGCGCGCCAGCAGCGCCACCGCCCCGCTGTCCTGGTGACGCGCGACCAGCACGTCCGGATGCATCGCGTTCAGCGTCATCGCGGTGTCGATCAGGGTTTCGCCCTTCTTGATCGACGACGAGCCGACCGACATGTTGACCACGTCGGCGCCCAGCCGCTTGCCGGCGAGCTCGAACGAGGTCCGGGTGCGGGTCGAGCTTTCGAAGAACAGGTTGATCTGGGTCAGGCCGCGCAATACCGAGAGCTTCTTGTCCGCCTGTCGGCCATGGGCGACGTAGGCGTCGGCCCGGTCCAAAAGATTCTGGATCTCCCAGGGCGCCAGCCCCTCGATTCCGAGCAGATGCCGCTGGCTGAAGGCGCTGTGAAGCTCGGTGACGGCCACCATGGGTCAACTATGCGATCCCCTTCCCCGCCTGGCAAGCGCTCCGCGCGCCGGCCGTTTGCGACTACCCGCGGTAGAGCGCTGGCTCTGGCCGCGACGGATCGCCGCTTCCGAGCGATCGCGCGGGCTGATGTCTTCAGCGTTGCCAGCAGCGGCCTTGGTGCTGGTCGGCGCCTGTGCCCTCTCAGGCCCGTCGGACCCGACGACCAGTCGCGCCTACCAGGGCATCGACCGGCAGGTCCTGTACGAGCGGACGGTCGCGGCGCTCAGGGCGAGCGAGCTCAAGGTCACCGGCACCGATCCGGCAAACGGTACGGTCACTGCGGCCGGCAGCTTCGATGGCCGCGACTGGGCCGAATGCTCCAGGTCGCTGGTGCTCGTGCAGGACATCGAGGAACGCCACTCGCTGGTCGCCGTGCCCGACCGGAACCGCCGGGTCGAGCTGCGCGCGTCGATCGGCGAGGGCCCGGGAGGCGCGACGCTGACGCTTGCTCCGACCTTCACGGCGGAGCGCGTGAGCCGGTCGGCGACCGCGCCGAGCTGCCGGACCACCGGAGCGCTCGAGCGTCAGATCTTCGAGGCGGTCGCCCAGGCGTGAGTCCGCCCGCGGTGCCCGGCTTCGCCGGCATCGATCCGCACCGCAAGGCTGAAGACCAAAGCGCGCTGACCAGATCGGGTCGACCGCCTCAGGTGGGGTCGGGGCCGACCCGGATCAGGAGCTTGCCGAAGTTCTCGCCTTCCAGCAGGCCGATCAGGGCTGCGGGCGCGTTCTCGAGGCCGTCCCTGATGTCCTCGCGATAGCGCAGCCGGCCCTCGCGGATCCAGCCGCCGACCTCGGCCAGGAAATCGCCAGGCGCGAAGTCGCGCACGATGAAGCCGCGCAGCGTCAGACGCTTGGTCAGGATCTGGCGCAGGATCACCGGCGTCCGATCCGGCCCCGAGGGCAGCCCGGTCGCGTTGTACCAGGCGATCAGCCCGCAGACCGGCACGCGCGCGAAATTGTTGAGCAGCGGAAAGACCGCCTCGAACACCCGGCCGCCGACGTTCTCCCAATAGACGTCGACGCCCTTCGGGCAGGCGGCGCGCAGCCGATCCTGGAAGTCGTCCGCGTGATGGTCGAGGCAGGCATCGAAGCCGAGCTCGCCCAGCACGAAATCGCATTTGGCCTTCGAGCCCGCGACCCCGACGACCCGGCAGCCCCTGATCCTCGCGATCTGGCCGACCACCGAGCCGACCGGCCCGGACGCGGCCGCGACGACCAGGGTCTCGCCGGCCTGTGGCCTGCCGATCTCGCGCAGGCCGACGTACGCGGTCCGGCCGGGCATGCCGAGCACGCCCAGCGCCGTCGAGATCGGCGCCCGGCCCGGATCGATCTTTTCCAGTTCGCCCCTGCGAAAGGTGACGAAGCTCTGCCAGCCGCCATAGCCGACCACGAGGTCGCCCTCGGCGAAGCCCTCGAGCCGCGAGCGGACCACCTGCCCGACCGTGCCGCCCTCCATGACCTCGCCGATCCCGACCGGCTTGGCATAGGACGGCCCCTCGTTCATCCGCCCGCGCATGTAGGGGTCGAGCGAGAGATAGATCGTCCGGCAGAGAACCTCGCCCTCGCCCGGCTTCGCGAGCGCCACCTCCTCGAGCCGGAAATTCTGCGGTGTCGGCCGTCCATCCGGCCGCGACGCCAGCACGATCCGACGATTGACCTCCCTCATGCCTCTCTCCACCGATTAGGTGCACTCTTCCAAGATACGCGAACCTTGAAGCTTCCAGCCAATCCAGAGCGGACGGAGCGACGGGTTCAATCCGTCGATTCGAGGAAATCACGCGCGCCCTCATCCGTTGAGTCGTAAGCTCGGTCTCGGTGAGATCTCCGGCATAGCTGAGGCAGAGCAGCGATGACGGTCGGCGCGATCGATTCCGAGATCTATG
>DATAOG010000108.1:0-3166 GCA_036265855.1 Geminicoccaceae bacterium
CCGGAGCCGCTGCCGGCCGGGCACCCGCTCCGGCGCACGCCCAACCTGCTGCTGACCCCCCACATCGGCTACGTGACCCGCGAGACCTACCGCGTCTTCTATGGCGAGACGGTCGACCTGGTCGAGGCCTTCCTCGCCGGCCGGCCGCGCAACGTGCTGACCGGCGATACCGGTTGAACGATCAGCCGACCCCGGCCGGCCCACCCGCCGATCGGCTTGGCCGGCTGCCGGTTGCGATCTGGCGGTCCGGGACGCCCGCGGCGCTGCTGATCGGAGCGGCGGGCGGCGCCGGCTTCTGTCTGCTCGGCCTGCCGGCCGCCTGGATCTCGGGCGCGATGGTCGCGGTCGCGGCTGCGGCGCTTGCCGGCGCCGTGGTCGACATGCCTGGCTGGCTGCGCCAGCTCGCCTTCATGGTTCTGGGCTTCTCGATGGGCGCCAACATCACGCCCGCGGCGCTGGCCAGGATCGCGCTCTGGCCCGCGAGCCTTCTGTTCCTGGCCGGCAGCATCGCCACGACCACGCTCACGCTCAGCGCCTATCTGCGGATCGTGCATCGCTGGGACCCGGCGACCGCGGCGTTCAGCGCCGTGCCCGGCGCCTTCACCTATCTGCTGGCGATGGCGATGCGCAGCCGGGCCGACGTGCCGCGGGTCGCGGTCACGCAGCTGATCCGCCTCCTGGTGCTGACGGCGCTGCTGCCGCTGCTGCTCGGGGCGCTGGCGCAGGCTGCCGGTGCCCCGCTCGCCGCGCCGACCGGCAACGCCGGACCCGTCGAGCTCGTGCTCGTCCTCGCCGCCTGCGGCCTGGTCGGCATGATCTGCGAGCGCCTCGACCTGCCCGCCGGCACGCTGCTCGGCGCGATGTTCGCGAGCTTCCTGATCCACGGCGGTGGGCTCACGGATGCCCGGCTGCCGCCGGGCCTGCTGATCCCGGGCTACGTCGTGACCGGCACGTTCGTCGGCCTGCGCTTCAAGGGCGTGAGCCTGCGCCTGATTCTCGAGACCTCGATCGCCGGGCTGGTCACGGTCATGCTCGGCCTGATCGTCTCGGGAGCGTTCGCGCTCGCGGCCGCGCGCCTGCTCGACCTGCCGCTGGACCAGCTGCTGCTCGCGTACGCGCCGGGCGGGGTCGACGTGATGGCGATCATGGCGCTCGCGCTGGCGCTCGATCCGGCCTTCGTCGGCGTCCACCACGCGCTCCGATTCCTGGCGCTGAGCGTCGTGTTGCCGATCTGGCTGCGCCGCCACATCGAATGATCCGGGCCCGCCAGCACGGGGCTGTCGATCATCGCGATTGACGGCTGGTGCCGGCGCGCGCTACGCTCGCGCCCACGTGGTGATTTGGGCCGGCTGGCTTGCAGGCCACGTAAAACAAGCTGCTAAAAAGCCGGGTCGCAGGGCGCCCTGGCTGACGGCCGGGGCGATTTCATTTGGAGGAACCTGCGATGAGCCAGGCCTGGCGGCCGCGCACGCGACTGGTCCACGGCGGCAGCGCCCGCTCCGAATTCGGCGAGACCTCCGAGGCCCTGTTCCTGACCTCGGGGTTTCGCTACCGCCGGGCGGAGGACGCTGCGCAGCGCTTTGCCGGCGACCAGCCGGGCTTCACCTATTCCCGGCTCGCCAATCCGACCGTGCGCATGTTCGAGGAGCGCCTGGCGCTGCTCGAGGGCGCCGAGGAGGCGGCGGCGACCGCGACCGGCATGGCCGCGGTCCACGCCGCGCTCACAAGCCAGCTCAAGGCCGGCGACCGGGTGGTTGCGGCGCGCCTGCTGTTCGGCTCATGCCACTACATCCTGACCGAGCTCCTGCCGCGCTTCGGGGTCGAGACCGTGCTGGTCGACGGCACCGATCTGGACGCCTGGGCCGCGGCGCTGGACCGGCCGGCCAGGCTCGTGTTCTTCGAGACGCCGGGCAACCCGACGCTCGAGCTGATCGACATCGCCGCGGTCGCCGAGCTCGGCCATCGGGCAGGTGCCCGGGTGATCGTCGACAACGTCTTTGCGACCGGAATCCTCCAGCGCCCGCTCGAGCAGGGCGCCGATCTCGTGGTCTACTCCGCGACCAAGCACATCGATGGCCAGGGCCGCTGCCTCGGCGGCGCGATCCTCAGCGACCGCAAGACGCGGGTCGACCTGCTCCAGCCCTATCTGAAGCACACCGGGCCGGCGCTCAGCCCGTTCAATGCCTGGGTCCTGCTCAAGGGGCTCGAGACGCTGCCGCTCCGGGTCGAGGAGCAGAGCCGGAACGGGCTCGCCGTCGCGCGTTTTCTCGAACAGCACCCGGGAGTCGAGCAGGTGCTCCATCCCGGTCTCGAGAGCCATCCCCAGCACGCGCTCGCGCGCCGCCAGATGACGGGCGGCGGCAACCTTCTGGCGTTCCGGACCGGCGGCGGCCGGGCGCGCGCGTTCGCGGTGCTCAACCGGCTGGGCTTGATCCTGATCTCGAACAATCTGGGCGACGCCAAGTCCTTGATCACCCATCCCGCGACCACCACCCACGAGCGCTTCAGCGCCGAAGAGCGCGCGCGGCTCGGGATCACCGACGACCTGCTCCGCCTCTCGGTCGGCCTCGAGGACCCGGCCGATCTGATCGCCGATCTGGACCAGGCCTTGACCGCCACGGCCGAATCCAGAAATCGCCGCGGCGACGTAATCGATGGTTGCGTCCTGGTCTCTGATCGCTCACAATGATCGCCCCCACAAAAATCGAAAAAACCGATCCGGTCGGGGAGTCACAAGAGGCTCGCTTGGAGACGACGATGCGGCATCGGACCGTTCGTGATGTCATGAGCTGTGCCGGACTGTGCCAGCAACCCCCGGGGGCGAGCGTGCGCATCGCCTGCCGGGTGATGGCCGAGCACCGCTGCGGCAGCGTGCTGGTGGTCGATCGCGACCGGCTGGTCGGGATCTTCACCGGGCGCGATGCGGTCGAGCGGGTCTTCGCGCAGGGGCGGGACCCGGATCTGACGTTTCTCGCCGAGGTCATGACCGCGCAGCCGGACACCATCGGGCCCAACGAGCGGGTCGAGGACGCGATCCGGCGAATGGACGAGTTCGGCTATCGCCATCTGCCCGTGGTCGACGGCCAACGGGCGGTGGGGGTGCTCTCGATCCGCGATCTGCCGATCGAGACCCTGGCCGCGATGCACGCCGAGCTCGAATCGCGGC
>DATAOG010000109.1:0-2012 GCA_036265855.1 Geminicoccaceae bacterium
CGACGAACCGGCCATCGAGCGCCTTCAGCACCCCGTCGATCTCGGCGCGGCCGCTCTCGACCACCGCTGGCCGGACGGTCCTGGCGATGCCTTCCAGAACCGCTCCGGTCGCGTGCCAGGCGGCATCCGGTACCAGTTCGCCGGCGACCAGAAGGCGGGCCAGAAGCTCGAGGCGCTCGACCGTGTCGCCGCGGCTGCGCCAGCGCCGATCGCCGAGATTGGCCAGGACCCGAGGCCTCGGACCGCCCCACGGCTCGGCCATGACGCAGTCCAGCGGGTCGAAATCCCCGAGCGCCAGATCGAGCGCCAGCGCGCGCAGCAGCGAGGCGTCGCCGCCGGTCCCGGGAGCGCGCGGCAGCCGCGCCAGCGCGACCAGCAGATCGGTCAGCTGGGCACCCTCAGGCGCTGCTCCGAAAACGTGCAGCCCGTCCCGGATCTGCAGCTCCTTGAGCTCGCAGAGGTGGTTGTCGAGCTTGGCAAGGGCGGTCTCCGAGGCCTCGCCCGGCAGGATTCCGATGTCCCGGTCGAGCCCGAGACGCTGGCTCAGCGCCAGAATCTCGCCGCGCAGCCACGCGGTCCGCCTCGGGTCGACCCCGGCCGCGTCATAGTACTCGTCGACCAGCCGCTCGAGCTCGGCAAGCGGCCCGTAGGTCTCGGCGCGCGTCAAGGGCGGGGTCAGATGGTCGACGATCACCGCAGCGCTCCGGCGTTTGGCCTGGCTGCCCTCGCCGGGGTCGTTGACGATGAACGGGTAGATCAGGGGCACCGGGCCGAGCGTTGCCTCGGGAAAGCAGTCCGCCGAGAGCGCCAGCGCCTTGCCCGGCAGCCATTCGAGGTTGCCATGCTTGCCCAGCTGGATAACGGCATCGGCGCCGAAGCGCTGGCGCAGCCAGGCATAGAACGCGAGATAGCCGTGCGGCGGGGGCAGATCCGGATCGTGGTAGCTCGAGGCCGGATCGATCTGATAGCCGCGGGCCGGCTGGATGCCGATCACCAGATTGCCCAGCGGCAGCACCGCGAGCGCAAAGGCGCCGTCCACGACGTGCGGGTCAGCGGCCGGCTCGCCCCATCTCTTCTCGATTTTTTCTCGGGCTGATTTGGGCAGTTGTGTGAAGAATTGAAGGTAATCGCACATTTCAAGACGAGCGCGGATCTCGCGCCCGGCGCGGCCTTCGAGCCGGTTGGTCACGCCCTCAAGCAGCTTCTCGACCAGGCTCTGGCCATCGCTCGGCAGATCCTCGATCCGGTAACCGGCCGCAGCCAACGCCCGCAGCAGACCGACCGCGCTCGCGGGCACATCGAGGCCGACCCCGTTGGCGATCCGGCCGTCCCGGTTCGGATAGTTGGCGAGCACGATCGCAACCCTGCGCTCGGCTGCGGGCAGCCGTGCCAGCCGGGCCCAGGCGGCGGCGAGCCGGGCGGTGAAGCTGACCCGGTCGGTCACCGGCGCGAAGCTCACGACCTCGCTCTCGGTGCGCGGATCGAAGCGGCTCTTGCTCTTGAACGCGACCGCGCGGGCCAGCACCCGGCCGTCGATCTCGGGCAAGGCGACGTGCATCGCCAGATCGCGGGGCGACAGTCCCCGCGTGCCGGCGCGCCAGCCGGCTTCGCTGCCGCCCGCCAGAACCACCTGGAGAATCGGGCGGCCGGGCTCGTCGAGCGGTGTCGGGCGCCGCTGCCCGGGGCTCGAGACCGCAAAGCCGGTGGCATTCAGGACCACGATGGGCGCGGCGTCAGCCAGCAGGTCCTGGACAATCGGCGCTGCGACCGGATCCTTGAGACTCGCGGTGAAGATCGGAACCGCGTTCAGCCCTGCCGCGCCGAGCGCCTTGATCAGCGCGTCGATCGCCGCGAGGTCGCCGGCCTGGACCAGCGCGCGGTAGAACACGAGCGCCGCGGCGGGGCGACCCTGCGGCCAGAAGCGCCGGAGATCGGCGAGCGTCGGTCGGGGCAGGCCCGGCCAGTATAGCCCGGCGCGCAGCAGCGGCGCCGGCTCCCGCCAGTGCTCCTCG
>DATAOG010000110.1:0-1680 GCA_036265855.1 Geminicoccaceae bacterium
GAGTCACCCGCGAGCGCGCGGCCACCCCCTTGCCTCCCTGTGATCCCCTCCCAGCGCACTTCGGCCCCGGCACGTCCGGGGCTTTTTTCTCGACTTTTCGTGGCCGGGGCCGCCGCTCCATGGCAAGCTTCGCGGCTCGAGGCCAGGGGAGAGGACCATGCGGCTCTACGATTACTGGCGAAGCTCGGCCGCCTACCGGGTGCGGCTCGCGCTCAACTTCAAGGGCCTGAGCTACGAGCAGATCGCGATCGACCTGCGCAAGGGCGCGCAACGCGAGCCCGCGTTCCTCGCGCTCAACCCGCAAGGGCTCGTGCCGGTGCTCGAGGACGACGGTGCGATCCTCACGCAGTCGCTGCCGATCCTGAACTATCTCGAGGAGCGCTATCCCGAGCCGGCGCTGCTGCCCAGGGACTCGGCAGGCCGCGCCAGGTCGCGCGCGATCGCGGTCGCGATCGCCTGCGAGATCCATCCGTTGAACAATCTCCGCGTGCTGCAATACCTCGAGCGCGAGCTCGGCCTCGACGAGGGCAGACGGATGGCCTGGTACCGGCACTGGATCGCCGAAGGCTTCGGCCCGCTCGAGAGGATGATCGCGCGCTCGGCCGGCGAGTTCTGCGTCGGCGATTTCCCGAGCCTTGCCGATCTCTGCCTCGTGCCGCAGGTCTACAACGCCCGCCGCCACCAGTGCGACCTCGAGGCCTATCCGATCATCCGGCAGATCGACGAGCGCTGCCGCGAGATCGAGGCGTTCGCGCGCGCGGCGCCCGAGCGCCAGCCGGACGCGCCGCCCAACTGACCGGCGAGCCTCTTGAAACCGGTATGGCGCGCGCCAATAGTCGGGCGAGCGTCCTTGCAACCGAGCGCGCTGCCGCGGGCCTGGCGACGGCGCGCTCGAGCGGCGGAGTGGGTCGATGGCGGACCGGCACTACCTTTCCTTTCCCCTGACCCGGGGGCGCGCGTCGCGTCAGGCGCATGCCGATTTCCCGGCCGGGACCTACGAGCGCGAGCTCGGCAAGGAGGGCTTCTTCGGCCCGGCGACCCACATGTACCACACCCATCCGCCGACCGGCTGGGTCGACTGGGAGGGGCAGCTGCGGCCGCGCTGCTTCGACCTCAACCGGATCGGGGGCGGCGCGGGCTCGCCGTGGGATGCGGCGGTGATCCTGCATAATCCGCACGTCAAGCTCGCCTTCTGGCGGGCGCCGATGAAGATGGATCACCTCGCGCGCAACGCCGACGGCGATCAGCTGATCTTCGTCCACGAAGGGGCGGGCGACCTCTACTGCGACTACGGCCACCTCGAGTTCCGGGCCGGGGACTACGTCGCGCTGCCGCGCGGCACGATGTGGCGGCTCGAATGCGCGACCCCGGTCAGCGCGCTTCTGATCGAGGCGACCGACGGGTCGCTGATGCTGCCGGACAAGGGCATGGTCGGCCGGCATGCGGTGTTCGACCCGGCGATGCTGGACGTCCCGGAGATCGACGAGGCGTTCCTCGGCCAGCAGGGGGAGACGGAGACCAGGGTCAGGATCAAGCGTCAGGGGGCGATCAGCACCGTGACCTACCCGTTCAACCCGCTCGATGCGGTCGGCTGGTCGGGCGATCTCGCGGTCGCGCGCATCAACGTCAGGGAGCTGCGGCCGCTCATGAGCCACCGCTACCACCTGCCGCCGTCGGCGC
>DATAOG010000111.1:0-2128 GCA_036265855.1 Geminicoccaceae bacterium
GAAGATCGCGGGCGTGCCGGTCTCGAGCCGATGCATGAGCTCGAGCGCACCGACCCGCGCCCCGGCCTGGAGCTCGAGCACGACTTCCGGCACCTCGCCCTCGAGCAGCCGGGTCCTAGCGCCCGCGATGCCATCCAGGCCATCGGCCAGCTGCCGCATCAGCTCGAGCCAGCGATCCCGGCGGGCGTCGGCGTTCTCCTCGAGAAACAGCCGGAGCGCGGTCAGGAGACCCACGACCTCCTCCTTGCCGACCTTGCAGGCGCGCCCGATGCCGTGCTGCGGCAGGCCCTTGAGGCGCCGCTTGTCGATCAGCTCCGGCGGCGGGGCCCACTGCTCGAAAAAGATGTCGAGATCGAGGTTCTGGAGCGCTGCCGCCATGATCAGATCGCGCCGGCCGCAGAGGATGCCCGAGGCCTGCGGACCGCCGATCGCCTTGCCGCCGGAGAACGCGACCAGATCGGCGCCCTTGGCGATGAAGGTGCGGAGGTTCTCCGCCGGCGGCAATTGCGCCGCGGCATCGACCAGCACCGGCACGCCCGCGATCGTCGCCGATCCATTCGCGGTCCACGACGGCCGGATCCGGTTCGGGCCGATGAGCCTTCAGGCTGGCGAGCCCGCCCGAATCGCCGGGCGCATCCGCGCGATCCTCGGCTCGGGCGTCGCGGGAGCGCGGCCATGACCGGCCGGCTCGATGGCAAGGTCGCGATCGTGATCGGGGCGGCCCGCCGGATCGGCGCCGCGATCGCCGAGCGGCTGGTCGAGGAAGGCGCCCGGGTGACGATCGCCGACACGCTTAAGGACGAAGGCCGGGCGACCGCGGCCCGTCTGTCGCAGCAGGGCGAAGCGCTGTTCGTCCCGACCGAGGTCAGCGACCAGACTTCCGTGGACGCGCTGGTGCAAACGACCGTGGAGCGTTGCGGCCGACTGGACATCATGATCCAGAACGCCGGCATCTACCCCCTGACCCTGCTGCCGGACATCACGGTCGCGGAATGGGATCAGGTGCTGGCGGTCAATCTTCGCGGCTGCTTTCTCGCGATCAGGGCGGCAACCGCGCCGATGCGGGCGCAGCGCTATGGCCGGATCGTGCTCACCAGCTCGATCACCGGCCCCAGGGTCTCGAGCCCCGGCCATGGTCACTATTCCGCCTCCAAGGCCGGCATCAACGGCCTGATCCGAGCGGCAGCGATCGAGCAGGCGCCGTTTTGCATCACCGTCAACGGCGTCGAGCCCGGCAACATCGTGACCCCGGCGCTGACCGGCCACCGCTCGAAGGAGTATGCCGATGCGATGACGCGCTCGGTGCCGCTCGGCCGCCTCGGCACGCCGCGGGAGGTCGCGCACGCGGTCCTCTTCCTCGCCTCGGACGAGGCCGCCTACATCACCGGCACGACCATCGTGGTCGACGGCGGCCAGATCCTGCCCGAGGCGAAGCTGTGATCGCGCCATCGCCGCCGCTCCATCCGCGGGAACGCAACCGCTGAAGGAGCAGGGCCGCCAGCGCAAGATCAAGCAGAACACGACCAATCAGGAGTACCAGCAGGATCGCTGATCAGAGCCCTCACGCCGGCGCCGGGAGCAGCCACCAGGACGCGAGCCAGCCGAAGCCCGGATTCCAGACGCGGTAACGTCGGGAGCCCGACACCGTCGAACACCGCCCGTTGCCTTCTTCAGCTCAGCGGCCAGAACAGGCTGATCAGGACCGTGCCGAGCACGGCGACGATGATCGAGAGCGGCAGGCCGAGCCGCCAGTAGTCGCCGAAGCGGTAGCCGCCGGGGGCCATGACGAGCGTGTTGCACTGGTGCCCAATAGGCGTCAGGAAGTCGCAGGCGGCGCCGACTGCGACCGCCATCAGGAACGGGTCCGGATGCAGACCCAGCTGCCTGGCCAGGCTTGCGCCGATCGGCGCCATCACCAGGACCGTGGCGGCATTGTTCAAGAACGGCGTCAGCGCCATAGCCGCGAGCAACGTCATGCCGAGGGCGCCGAGCGGCGGCAGATGCTGCGCCGCGGCCGAGAGCCAGCTGGCGACCAGCGCGGTCGCGCCGGTGGTCTGGAGCGCCTCGCTTACCGGGATCAGCGCGCCGAACAGCACCAGGACCGGCCACTCGACCGCCTCATATGCCT
>DATAOG010000112.1:0-4516 GCA_036265855.1 Geminicoccaceae bacterium
CGCCCCCGCCGGCGGCCTCAGCACCCGCCCCGGCGCGCCCGGCCGCGCCCACCCCGCCTCGGCCGACCGCCTTGTCCAGCCCGCCGAACCAGGCCGCCAACGAAAAGCGCGCGGCCGCCGCCAAGGCCGTGTTCGGCCGGATCCAGATGGGGCTGCTCGAGCGGATCGACGCGAGCGCCGCCGCCAAGCTCTCGCGCGAGGAGCTGCAGCGCCAGATCGCCGAGCTGATCGGCGAGATCGTCGCCGAAGAGAAGCTCTCGGTGACCGCGCGCGAGCAGCAGGAGCTCACGGTCACGCTGGTCGACGACATGATCGGCTTCGGCCCGCTCGAGCCGCTGCTGTCCGACGAGACCGTCAACGACATCATGGTCAATGGCCCGCAGCAGGTCTACGTCGAGCGCAAGGGCAAGCTCGAGCTGACCGAGATCCGCTTCCGCGACAACGCCCACGTCATGAACATCGCGCAGCGGATCGTCACCCGGGTCGGCCGCCGGGTCGACGAGACCTGCCCGATCGCGGACGCCCGCCTGCCCGACGGCTCGCGCGTCAACATCATCGCCCCGCCGCTCGCGATCGACGGCTGCTCGATCTCGATCCGTAAGTTCGCCAAGAAGTCGATCACGCTGGACGTCATGATCCGCCAGCGCAACATGTCCGAGAACCTGGGCAAGGTCCTCAAGATCGCCGCCGCCTGCCGGCTCAACGTGATCATCTCGGGCGGCACCGGCTCGGGCAAGACGACGATGCTGAACGCGATGTCGCATCTGATCGACCCGGCCGAGCGCGTGGTCACGATCGAGGACGCGGCCGAGCTCCAGCTGCAGCAGCCGCACGTGGTCCGGCTCGAGACCCGGCCGCCCAATCTCGAGGGCACCGGCGAGATCACGATGCGCGATCTGGTCAAGAACGCGCTGCGCATGCGCCCCGACCGGATCATCTGCGGCGAGGTGCGCGGCGCCGAGGCGCTCGACATGCTCCAGGCCATGAACACCGGCCATGACGGCTCCATGTGCACGCTCCACGCCAACAATCCGCGCGAGGCGCTGACCCGCATGGAGAACATGATCGGCATGGCGACCGTCAATCTGCCGAGCAAGGCCGTGCGCACCCAGATCACCGGCGCGGTCCACCTGATCATCCAGATCCAGCGCATGCGCGACGGCATCCGCCGGGTCACCCACGTGACCGAGGTGATCGGCATGGAGGGCGAGGTGATCACGACCCAGGACCTGTTCACCTTCGACTTCCAGGGCGAGAACCGGGATGGCACGCTGATCGGCCAGTTCAAGTCGAGTGGCGTGCGGCCGCACTTCGCCAAGCGCGCCGCCTATTTCGGGCTCGATCGCGCGCTCCAGCAGGCAATGATGACATGAGCCCGCTGCTGCAGCAGATCGCCCGCGACCCCAACCTGGTCTCGGCGACCGTCTTCGGCGCGGGCCTCATCGTCGTGGGCGTGGTCGCGACCTTGTGGCTGACCCTGTTCCAGAAGGACGAGCGCCGCCTGCGCCAACGTCTGGAGCGGCTGCAGGCGGGCCCGCGCGGGCGCGGCGTCAGCGCCGGCGGCGAGGCGACCCCGGTCGAGAGCGTGCGCCGCAACACGCGCGACAGCTCGATCGCGAGCCTCGACCGCCTGATCAAGCGGCTGATGCCGAACGTCGGCGTCATGCGTCTGCGTCTGGAACGCAGCGGCTGGCAGCTCAAGATCGGGGATTTTCTGCTGATCTGTCTCGGAACCGGCGTCCTGACGACGCTCGCGATGAGCTTCGCGCTGAACCTTTCGTTCCTGATCAGCGCCGCGCTGGGGCTGGCGCTCGGCATCGGCCTGCCGAACTTCGCGCTGCAGCGTCGGATCGCGCGGCGGATGAAGAAATTCACAGCCCTCCTGCCGGAGGCGCTCGATCTGATCGTGCGCGGCATCCGCTCGGGCCTGCCGGCGACCGAGGCGCTCAAGACCATCGGCGAGGAGATCCAGGATCCGGTCGGCACCGAGTTCCGGCAGGTCACCGATCAGATGCGGATCGGCGTCGCCATGGACGAGGCGATGTGGGCGGCGGCCAAGCGGCTCGGAATCCCCGAGTTCAATTTCCTGGTGATCAGCCTGTCGATCCAGCAGGAGACCGGCGGCAACCTGGCCGAGATCCTCGAGAAGCTGTCCGACATGGTGCGCCGGCGCGAGCAGATGCGCCTCAAGGTCAAGGCGATGTCCTCGGAGGCGCGGGCCTCGGCGATGATCATCGGCTCGCTGCCGTTCGTCATGGCCGGGGTGATCTCGTTCGTCAACCCCGCCTACATCCACACGCTTTTGACCGATCCGCGGGGCTGGGTGATGATCGGCATGGGCTTCACCAGCCTGGCGGTCGGGCTCGGCGTCATGGCCAAGATGGTCAAGTTCGACATATGAACAAGCTCGACCAGTATCTGCCCTTCGGACTGACCGCGGATTCGCTGCTGATCATCCTGGTCGCGGGCATGGCGTTCCTGACCGTGCTCGCGGTCTGGTACGGCCTGCTCGAGCACCATCCGATGGAGCGGCGGGCCAAGATGCTCGCCGAGCGGCGCGACCAGCTGCGCGGCGCGATGCTCCGCGACAAGCCGCGCAAGCGCGGGCGGGAAAGCCTCAGCGCGATGCGCCAGGTGGTCAACTCGCTCAAGCTGATGCAGAGCCAGCAGAGCGACAAGCTGAACCACCGGCTGGCCCAGGCCGGGCTGCGCTCGCGCGACGCGATCGTCGTGTTCCTGTTCTTCAAGATGGTGACGCCGGTCCTGCTGGGCGCGGTCGCGTTCCTGCTCGTCTATCTGCTGCAGGTCGGCAACCTGTCGCCGAGCGGCCGGCTGGTCGCGGTCATCGCCGGGATCGGGTTCGGCTTCTTCGCGCCCGAGCTCTACGTCTCGAATCTGACCAAGAAGCGCCAGCTGATGCTCTCCAGGGGCCTGCCGGACGCGCTCGACCTGCTCGTGATCTGCGCCGAGTCCGGCCTGTCGCTCGACGTCGCGCTCGAGCGGGTCGCGAACGAGATCGGCGGCGCCAATGCCGCGCTCGCGGAGGAACTGTCGCTGACCTCGATCGAGCTCGGCTTCCTGCCGGACCGCCGGCAGGCGCTGCTGAACCTCAATCGCCGGACCAACCTGCCCTCGATCCGAGGGGTCGTGAACACGCTGTTGCAGACCGAGAAGTACGGCACGCCGTTGTCGCAGTCGCTGCGCGTGCTGGCCAACGAGTTCCGCGATCAGCGCCTGCTCAAGGCCGAGGAGAAGGCGGCGCGTCTGCCGGCGACGCTGACCGTGCCGATGATCGTGTTCATCCTGCCCGTCCTGTTCGTCGTCCTGGTCGGGCCGGCGGTCATCAAGGTCATGGACACGATGGCCAAATAGCCGCGCGCGGCCAGCCGTCGGCCACCAGCTCGCGCGCCCCGTCGTTGCGGCCCGCCCGACAAGGCCGCAGCCGTGATCAGCAAGACCCTCCGGTCCGCCCAGCGCCAGGCAGCGCGCTAAGGCGCCGTTAAGGCCCGCCCGCCTACACCCGGCGGATCAGAGGGCTCGAGAGCACGCATGCACGGCGATCCGATCGAACAGGCGAAGAAGCTGGCCGAGGCAGCGATGGCGGCCATGGCGCGGCGGCAGATCGCGCCCTGCCCCGACCACTACCTGCTCTGGTACAGCGACTGCTCGGGCGCTTATCCGGAATTGAGCGAGCGCCTCCGCCTGATCGAGGACCAGGGCGAGCCGTTCAGCGAGGCGCGGCTCGCGGAACTGCACGAGCGGTTCTTCGGCACGGGTCGCCAGGTGCGCCTGCTGGATCAGACCTGCCAGCGGATCGAGAGCACGATGTCCCATCTGCTGGCAATGGTCGCCGGCATGGCCAAGGAGGCCGGCGTCTACGGCAACCGGCTGGAGAGCCTGAGCAACCAGCTCGACCAAACCTCGCCGGCGGCCAACCTGAGCGCGCTGGTCGCCGAGATCGTCGGCGCCACCCGCGATCTGTTGGTGCACGCCCGTCGCGTCGAAGCCGAGATCGCGGGCTCCTCGCAGCGGATCGAGGGGCTGCGCGCGGAGCTGGCCAAGGCCCAGCACGAGGCGAACACCGACAGCCTGACCGGGATCGCCAATCGCAAGTACTTCGACTACGAGCTCGGGCTGGCGATCGAGCAGGCGCGCAAGAGCGGCGAGCCGCTCTGCCTGCTGCTCGCCGACATCGATCACTTCAAGCTGTTCAACGACAGCCACGGCCACCAGATCGGCGACCAGGTGCTGCGCCTGGTCGCACAGGTCCTGACCCAGTCGATCAAGGGGCGGGATCTGGCCGCGCGCTACGGCGGCGAGGAGTTCGTGGTGATCCTGCCGCAGACCGAGCTCGAGGGCGCCCGCCTGCTCGCCGAGCAGGTCCGCAAGACCATAGCCGGCAATCGGATCCGGCTGAAAGCGAACCGCCAGCAGCTCGGTGCGATCACGCTGTCGATCGGCTGCGCCAAGTTCGATCCGCGCGAGGCGTTCGGCGATCTGATCTGGCGTGCCGACG
>DATAOG010000113.1:0-3244 GCA_036265855.1 Geminicoccaceae bacterium
CCCCGGATCACCCATGAGCGAGGGAGTTTCGTCGCATGAGCCTTAGCCAAGACGTCGAGGTCCTGCGCTCGATTCCGTTGTTCGCAAAGATCGACCCGACCAAGCTCAAGCTGCTCGCGTTCACCAGCGAGCGGCTGGAGTTCGGGGCCGGGGACGAACTGTTTCACCAGGGGGATGTCGGCGACGCCGCCTACATCATCCTCGAAGGCAGCGCCGACATCATGGTCGACACGCCGCGCGGCGCGGTCAAGGTGGCGCGCATCGGCAAGAACGAAATCATCGGCGAGATTGCGATCCTCTGCGACGTGCCGCGGACCGCGACCGTGATCGCGGCGAGCGAGGTGGCGACGTTGCGGGTCTCCAAGGACGGCTTCTTCCATCTGGTCCACCAGTTCCCGCAGATCGGGGTCGAGGTGATGCACGAGCTGGCTTCCCGCCTGCACCACACGACCCAGGCGCTGACCTCGGCGCGGGCCCGGCTCGGCGAGCTGGAGCGGGTGGCGGCCGAGGGCGGCATCTGAGGTGGCGAGCGTCCCGGCCGCGCTCGCGGGCGCGACCTGCTGGCCGCGCCGGCCGGGACCGGTCCTCGACTGGCTGATCGGCGACGCCCGCTGGCTGCCGGATGGCCCGGCGCTGCTGTCGCAGCTCTCGATCCGCTTGGTCGAGACCGGCCTGCCGCTCGCGCGCGCCTCGTTTCACATCCGCACGCTGCATCCGCAGCTGTTCGGCATCGGCGTCTACTGGCAGCGGGACGCCGGCCAGATCCGGGTGTTCCGCGCCGAGCGCGGGGTCGAGCGCACCGACCAGTTTCTCCGGAGTCCGATGCGGGTCCTGTTCGAGGGCGCGGGCGCGGTTCGCCAGCGCCTCGATCTGCCGAACGCCGAGTTTGATTTCCCGCTGTTCGAGGAGCTGCGCGAGCAGGGCCTCACCGACTATGTCGCGTTGCCGATCACCTTCAGCGACGGCAAGATTCACGGCAGCACCTGGTCATCGGACCGTCCGGGCGGGTTCTCGAGCGAGGATCTCGTCCAGATCGAGGACCTGCTGCCGGTGTTCGGGGTCCTGCTCGAGATCCACTTCAAGCGCTATATCGCGGTCACGCTGCTCGACACCTATGTCGGCCATCGGGCCGGCGAGCGTATCCTCGAGGGCCAGATCACCCGCGGCAGTGGTGATACCGTATCGGCGGCGATCTGGTATTGCGATCTGCGCGGCTTCACGGCGCTTTCCGAGCGGCTCGGGCGCGATGACCTGCTGGCGTGCCTGAACGACTACTTCGATGCCATGGGCGGGGCGGTGGAGGCCCACGGCGGCGAGATCCTGAAGTTCATCGGCGATGCGATGCTGGCGATCTTCCCGCTCGAGGATGAGCAGGCCTGCCAGCGGGGGCTCAGAGCGGCCCTCGACGCCCGCGCCGCGATGGCCGAGCTGAATGCCAGGCGGCGCGAGCGCGGCGAGGAGACGCTGGGTTTCGGCATCGCGCTCCACGCCGGCGAGGTCATGTACGGCAACATTGGCAGCGCCAGGCGGCTCGACTTCACGATCATCGGCCCAGCGGTCAACCTCGCGACCCGCCTCGAGGGTCTATGCCGCACGCTCGGCCACGACCTTTTGATCTCCGACCGCTTCGCCTACTACTTCATTGGCTGGGACCTGCGCTCGCTTGGCCACCATCATCTGGCGGGGATCGCCCGGCCGGTCGAGGTCTTCGCGTTGCCCGAAGCCGAATGACGCTGCCACCATGACGCCGATGCAGCGTCTGGCGCGTCGGCTGGGCTACGACCTGACCCCGCGCAAGAAGGCAAAGCCGCTGGAGGCGCAGCTCGCAGCGCTGCTCGGGCGCTTCGCGATCGCCTGCGTGCTCGACGTCGGCGCCAATGCCGGCCAGTACGGCGGTCTGCTGCGCGCCTGGGGCTATCGCGGGCGGATCGTCTCGTTCGAGCCGGTCGCCGCGGCGCACGCGCGCCTGGAGCTTCGCGCCGCCGCCGACCCCGACTGGCACGTGGCGCCGCGGATGGCGCTCGGCGCGAAGGACGGCGAGGCCACGATCGAGGTCTCGGCCGACTCCGACATGAGCTCGATCCTGCCTCAGACCGAGTTGTTGCGCCGGCTGTCACCGAGCTCACGGGTGGTCGGGCGCGAACGCGTCCCGATCCGGTGTCTGGACGGGCTGACAAAGGAATACGTGAAACCGGGGGAGCGCACGTTTCTGAAGGTCGACACCCAGGGGTTCGAGGCCGAGGTCCTGGCCGGCGCCCGCGAGCTGCTGCCGAGGCTCCAGGGAATCCAGCTAGAGATGTCGCTGGTGCGCTGCTACGAGGGCGAACGGGACTTTCGGGAGCTGATCGATGACCTCGCGCGCGCCGGCTTCAGCCCCTGGCTGTTCTTGCCGGGCTACTTCGAGCACAAGCTGGCCCGGCAGCTGCAGCTCGATGGCGTGTTCATGCGGGCGCCGGACTGAGGGCCGGTCATGACCCGGATCGCGATCATCGGGCTCGGTTACGTCGGTCTGCCGCTCGGGGTGGCGCTGGCCAGGCATGGCCCGGTCACCGGCTACGACCGCGATCCCACGCGCATCCGGGAGCTCAGCGCCGGCCGCGACCGCACCGGCGAGGTTCCGTCCGAGACGCTGGCCGCGAGCGCGCTCAAGCTGACCCACGACCCGGCCGCTCTCGCCGGCCACGACATCTTCATCATCACGGTGCCGACCCCGGTCGATCGGCAGAAAGTGCCCGATCTTTCGGCCGTGCGCGCCGCCTGCCGGACCATCGGCCCGGCGCTCCGCAGGGGCGCCATCGTGGTTCTCGAAAGCACCGTCTACCCCGGCGCGACCGAGGAGGTGGTCGGTCCGGCGCTGGCGGAGCGCTCGGGCCTGCGCACGGGCGTCGAGTTCTTCCTCGGCTACTCGCCCGAGCGGGTCAATCCCGGCGACCGTCAGCACACGCTCGAGCGGATCACCAAGGTCGTCGCCGGCCAGACGCCCGAGGCCGGGGCGCGGCTCGCCGAGATCTACGGCCGCGTGACCGGCGGCCAGATCTACGTCGCGCGCGACATCCGCACCGCCGAGGCCGCCAAGGCGATCGAGAATGCCCAGCGCGACATCAACATCGCCTTCGTCAACGAGGTCGCGATGATCTGCCAGCGGCTCGGCTTGTCGGTCCACGACGTGCTCGACGCCGCCCGGACCAAATGGAACTTCCTCGATTTCCAGCCCGGCCTGGTCGGCGGCCACTGCATCGGGGTC
>DATAOG010000114.1:0-6296 GCA_036265855.1 Geminicoccaceae bacterium
TGGCTGATGGCCAACTATCGCCTGCTCGAAGGCGGCACCGTGCATCTGGTCAGCGGCATCATCGAACGCGGAGAGGATCATGCTCGGCTTTGACCGCTTCGAGCACGACGACGCCGGCATCGTCTTTCGCGACCTGATGACGCTGGCGCTGTGCGGCTTCGTCGTCTGTGTGATCCTCATCATGCCGCACATCAACCCGCCGGTGACCAAGGTCGCTCAGGAGAGCAGCAATCCCCCAGGCAACGTGATCGTCGAGGTCCGCTGGCCGGACGAGCTCGACTGTGACGTCGACCTGTGGGTCGAGGCGCCGGGCGACCGGCCGGTCGGCTACTCGAACAAGGGCGGCCTGATTTTCAATTTGCTGCGCGACGATCTCGGCAAGCGGGCGGATGCGACCGGCATGAACTACGAGGTGTCGTATTCGCGCGGCATCCCGGCTGGGGAATACACGGTCAACGTTCATTTGTACCGCAACACCTCCGGGGTCTTCCCGATCCCGGTCACGATCGTGACCAGCGTCAAGAAATCCGCGAAGGAGTCGGCCCGCCAGCTGCTCGCCAGTAAGGTCGAGCTGACCCGCGAGGGCGAGGAGCTGACCGTCTACCGCTTCCGATTGTCCGCTGAGGGCGATCTGGTGCCCGGCAGCGTGCACAGCCTGCAGCGCAACCTGCGGGCCTGGAGAGCGTCATGACCGAGCTGACCTATCTCTTTGCGGCGATCGCCGTGCTCGTGGGCGTGATCACGAGCATCAGCATCTGGTCGCCGCGCCGGCTTGGGCTCAAGCTGGGCGCGATCGGGGTCAGCGTCCTGTTCCTGCCTGCGGCCTATCTCGGCTTTGCCGCGCTCCTCGGCCAGCCCAAGCCGGTGCAGCTCGAGTGGTGGCTCGCCAAGGCGGCAAACGCCACCGTCCTCGCGTCCAGCTTTCGCGAGAACGAAGCGATCTACATCTGGCTGCAACTGGGCGGGGTCGGCGAGCCACGCGCCTATTCCCTGCCCTGGAGCCGCGATCTCGCTGAGCAGCTCCAGACCGCTCAGCGCGAGGCCGCCGAGAACCAGACCCAGGTCCAGATGCGGCTGCCGTTCGAGCAGTCCCTCGAGGATCGGGAACCCAAATTTTACGCCATGCCGCAACCGCAGCTCCCGCCCAAGGATCTCGACCAGGCGCCCGCGCAAGTGTATCGCCGCCAGGCCAAGAACACGTGAGGTGACGTGGGCTCGTCGGGCGCGGCCGCGCCACGCCTGTTACGGACGCCGGCTCAGGCAGTCGGACGGGGACCGTTCCCAACTTCAGGTGCGGAGCGAAGCCCGTGAGAATCGTCTGGCATCTCGATCGGAAACTGGTAACTTGAACAGGCGGGCGCCGAAAAACTCTGGGATGGGAGACCATAAAATGTCGCCGGCTCGCCGGAATGCATCTGTGCGGACAGAGCGGCCCCGATCGCCGATCTCTTCCGAGGTTGGCGTGTGGGAGGTTGCCGATGGTGTGTGGTTCAGTGTGTTGTCGTCGATGGTTCTCTGGGGCATTCTCATCACCGGCCTTTATCACGCCCTGAAGTAGCGGCAGCCGGCGCGAGGCGGATCGGCGCTGCAGCCGGGGTATGTTTCACGCGCGACATCGCGGTACGACGCTCGGCCCGGTGGAGTCGCCGCAGGGTGACGGCGGGACGACACCGGGCCCGCGATCCCGGACAGCTCGGTGGGATCGCCGATCGGTTTCTCCGGACCATGATTTTGCCTCGGATCCCGGTGAACTGCCTGTCGCTCGCTTAGTGAGCGCGCGGCCGGTCGGGATTTGACCGGCGGGGATCGAGTCAACCGCCCCGCCCGCGGGACCGAAGTGCCGGGCTTGCTCCGGGCGGCTCGGCTCCTAGCGTCTCTCGTCGGGTGATCGGCGACGGTCCGGCCCTTCGCTCCCGTGCGCTCCGAAGGCGCCCCTGATCTTCGGGCCCTCCATCTTCCAATCGAGAGACGCACGCGTTTGCCGAGCGATGAGTTACCGCCCGCAGGGCGATAACCTTCCTGGCATCGCCGGATTGGGCCGCATCGGTACCAGTCCGGGTCGAGAGCGGGTTCTGGATTGAGTCAACTCGGAGCGCACCAGGATTTCTCTGGTCGGTAGTGGTGGATCGACGTCGCGGATGGAGAGGCGGAGCTTCAGGGAGTTGGGGTTTTGCCCCGATCCGGCTTTCGGTGAGCGCCTAAAGGCTGACGAGGTCTGAGAATTCTCACTCCGGGCCGGAATCGACACCGTCGAGGCCGGCCGGCAACGGCCTACATCGGGCGCCGACCCGAAGCCGCGATCGCGGGCTTCCTAGCTCCTGCGACTGTCGGCCGGAACCGGTCTCGTTTGCCGGCCGCCATGCATCGAGGGCATGACCGGATCGGTCGCGGTGCTGCTCACGCCCTGTTCGGACGCGGCATCATGCCACAAGCCCGCCAGCCGGCTGGGCGGCGCCGCGACCGGTGACGGTCCGCCTGATCAGGCTTGCAACGGTCGCCACATGACCGACATAGCGCTGGTCCTCGCGGGCCACCACCGGCCCCGGCACCGACTGAGCCTGGCGCGCGGATAGTCCGGCACCGCCGGGGCGCAAACTCAAGCCGGGCTCAGCTCGGCCCGGCAATGGGCTTCTTGCGGTCGGCGCGACTGGTCGCTGCAATTCAGCGTGAACCGGCGCGATCCCTCGACCGGGGCCATGGTCGGCCAGCGGATTGGACGGCCGGACAGGCAGCATCGCGGATCGATGTCACGGGTCCTTGCCGGTTGCGGCGGGCGCCGCTCCGGCCAGCTTTTGTCGCGCCCGGTCAGCTCGCCCGCTTGGCATTGGGGAAGAACAGCTGCTGGCCGTCAATCTTGTAGCTCGCGATCGCCGCCTGCCCCTCCGGGCTGGTCACCCAGTCGACGAACTTCTGCCCGGCCTCGACCTTCGCGTTCGGGCAATGCTCCGGGCTCACCCGTATCACGCCGTACTGATTGAACAGGTCCGGATCGCCCTCGACCAGGATCTCGAGGCCGTCCTTGTTCTCGAAGCTGATCCAGGTGCCCCGGTCGGTCAGCGTATAGGCATTCATTCCGACCGCGGCATTGAGCGTCGCCCCCATGCCCGAGCCGGTCTCGCGATACCACTTGCCGCTCGCCCCGGTCGGATCGACGCCGGCCGACTTCCAGAGGCTCACCTCCTTCTTGTTGGTGCCGGAGTCGTCGCCGCGCGACGCGAACGGCGCCTTGGCCTCGGCGATCGATTTGAGCGCCGCGGCCGCGTCCCTGGTGCCGCCGATCTTGGCCGTATCGGCTTTGGGCCCGACGATCACGAAGTCGTTGTACATGACATCGAAGCGCTTCACCCCGTAGCCTGCAGCGACGAACTTCAGCTCGTCCGCCTTGGCGTGCACGAACAGGACATCGCCATCGCAGTTCTGGGCGTTCTTGAGCGCCTGGCCCGTGCCGACCGCGACTACCCGGGCCTCGATCCCGGTCGCCTCCCGGAACTTGGGCAGGAGGTACTCGAACAGGCCGGAGTTCTGGGTCGACGTGGTCGACTGCACGATGATGAACTGGTTGGCGGCAGTCGCCAGCCCGCCGGTGGTCAGGACCCCGCAGGCGGCGGCAATGACCGTCAAAAACATACGTGGATGAATCGCAAGTCCCCGGGTCGCTTGGTCGCTCAGAGCACGATGCGCCCGGCCAGGAAGGCCTCGGCCTTGGCCGAGGCGGGATCGGTGAGGAAGCGCGCGGCTGCCGCCTGCTCCTCGACCCGGCCCTTATGGAGGAATATGATCTCGTCCGCCAGCCGCCGCGCCTGGCCGAAGTCGTGGGTCACGAGCACGATCTTGACCCCGTCATCGTGAGCGCGCTGGATCAGACCCTCGATCGCGAGCGTCGAGGCGGGGTCGAGGTTGGCGGCCGGCTCATCGAGGAACAGGACCTCGGGCTCGAGGGCGAGCGCGCGGGCAAGGGCCAGGCGTTGCTGCTCGCCGCCCGAGAGCCGCCGCGCCGGCATCCGCGCAAGCGGGGCGAGCCCCGCGATTTCGAGCATCTTGCGCGTCCGGACGGTCCGCTCGCTGTATGCCAGGCCGCGCGCCGCGAGCGCGTGCCGAAGGTTGCCGAGCGCCGAGCGCCGAAGCAGCACGGGCCTTTGAAACACCATCGCCTGCCGCCGGCCGATGGCCCGATCTGCCGGCCGGCCGGCCCAAAGCACGCTGCCCGCGTGCGGCCGCAGCAGGCCGTGGAGCAGACGCAGCAACAGACTCTTGCCGGCGCCGTTCGGACCCATGACCACGGTGAGCAGCCCCGGCCGCAGCAGCAGGTCGAGGCCGTCGATGAGGCGGCGGCCGGCGGCCTCGAAGACCAGCTTCTTCGCTTCGAGCGGCAGGATCGGGAGCGCCGGCCGCGCCGCCGCGGCGACCTCGAACGCCAGAGCCCGCTCAAGCATAGGTGATCCGGGCGGTGGCCTGACGCATTGCCATGACCACGCCGTTGACCGCGACCGCGAGCGTGATCAGGATCAACCCGAGCGCCAACGCCAGCGCCAGATCGCCTTTCGAGGTCTCGAGCGCGATCGCGGTGGTCATCACGCGGGTCACGTGATTGATGTTGCCGCCGACGATCAGCACCGCGCCGACCTCGGCGATCGCCCGGCCGAAGCCGGCGAGCGCCACGGTCAGGAGGCTGTAGCGGGCATCCCAGAGCAGCGTCTTGACCGTCGCCCAGGCGCCGAGCCCGAGAGAGCGCAGCTGCTCGTCGTATTCGCCCTGCAGGTCCTCGACCGTCTGCCGGGTGAGCGCCGCAACGATCGGCAGCACGAGCACGGTCTGGGCGATGATCATCGCGGTCGGCGTGTAGAGCAGGCCGAGCACGCCGAGCGGGCCGGCACCGGACAAGAGCAGGTAGATCAACAGCCCGATCACGACCGGCGGCAGGCCCATCGACGCGTTGAGCAGCAAAATGCTCGCGCCGCGCCCCGGGAACCGGAGCACCCCGAGGCCGGCGCCGAGCGGCAGGCCGAGCGCGCAGGCAATCGCGACCGCGGACAAGGTCACCCGCAACGACAGCAGCACGATCTCGGCAAGCGCCGGGTCGCCCGCAGCAATCATCCCAAACGCCAGCCCAAAGGCGGTGGCGAAGTCCTGCACCAGGAACTCCTCGCTGCCAATCAGGCAATGCTAGGCACTGAAGTGTCAGCTGTCCACGGCAGGCGGCCAATCGGAATCCAAACTCGATTATGCCTGGGAATGCAGGCCACGAGAGCACAGGTCCTGCCCCGTGAGAGCACCAGCGCCCGCCCGATGCGTCAGGCCGTGACGCGGATGCTCGTCGCGACCAGGTCCTCGCGGGCGGCGCTCCGGCCGACCAGGATCTCGATCGTGCCAGGGTCGAGACGCGGGGTGAGGTCGGGGCCGGGATAGGCGAGCTCGGCGGCGGCCAGGCGAAAGGCGACTCGACCGCGCTCGCCCGGCGCGAGCGTGATCTTGGCGACGTCCTTGAGCTCAAGGAGCGGGCGCGCGACCGTCGCGACCGGGTCGCGGATGAAGAGGAACAGCGTCTCCTCGCCCGTGACCGCACCGCCATTGGCGACCTCGAGCCCGATCTCGAGGTTGCCGTCCGGAGCGAGCTCGGTCGGATTGGCGGTCAGCTCGCCAAGCGTGAAGCGGGTGTAAGCGAGGCCGTAACCGAACGGGAACAGGGGCTCGGTCGGCAGGTCGAGGTACCTGGCCGAGTAGTGCACGGCGGGGTCGGCCGGGCGCCCGGTCGGACGGCGGCCGTGGAAGATCGGGATCTGGCCGACCTCCACCGGCCAGGACACCGGCAGGCGCGCGCTCGGGTTCGAGCCCCCGGTCAGCACGTCCGCGAGCGCATGGCCGGCTTCGCTGCCAAGGAACCAGGTCGCGAGCACGGCGTCCGCCCGCTCGAACAGCCAGGGAACCATCAGCGGGCGGCCCGAGGATAGGAGCACGACCACGGGCTTGGCGAGGTCGAGCACCGCTTCGGCGAGCTCGCGTTGGCGGCCGGGCAGATCGGGGCGCGCCCGGCTCGCGGCCTCGCCACTCATCAAAGCGGCTTCGCCGAGGCAGAGCACCACGATCTCGGCGGCCCGGGCGAGCTCGAGCGCGCCCGGGATGTCGGAAGGCGCGGCGGCCTCGATCTCGACGCCCTTGGCGTAGGCGAGCGCGCCCGCGGGTAGGGCTGCGCGCAGGCCGGCGAGCAGCGGCACCATATCCTCGGGCAGCCCGGCCATCGACCAGGGGCCCAGCATCTCGCGCGGCGCGTCCGCGAGCGGCCCTAAGACCGCGAGCCG
>DATAOG010000115.1:0-3756 GCA_036265855.1 Geminicoccaceae bacterium
CGTGCCGCCGGGTTCGGGACCGCGCTCAGCACCGTGCCGACCCAGATCTCGACCCTGGCGAAATCCTCGTGCTCGATCGTCATGCGGGCGCCGAGCCCGGAGCCGGCGGATGATCGTCGGCGTTCAACGCTTGCGCGCGAGCGCCTGCTTGATCTCGTCGAAGCTCTCCAGCGCGCGCTGGTTGATCACTTCCAGCGCCTCGCGATTGGAGCGGCCGGCGACCTCGGCGAGCTCGCGCATGTTCTGGATCGCGGCCTGGAACGAGGCCTGGGCAAGCTCGAGGCGCTTGGCTGCCTGGGCCTGCGGGTCGCCCTGCTGCATCATGTCCTTGGACGCCGCGGCGAGCTCCGCCAGCGCCTTCTGCAGGATCTCGACCTCGCGCCGGACCACCGCCTGGGCGCCCTCGACCAGGAGCTGATTGGCCTTGGCCAAGGCCTGCAGGTTCTTCTGCTGCGAGGCCATCAGCTCCGACCAGTCGACGCCCGGGATCTGGTACTCGCCCATGATCTTGGACAGGTCGAAGTCGAAGGGAAACGGTGACTTGGCCATCGGCGGTGTCCTCCGCGCCATGATTCAACGGCTCCGCGCGCCGGCGCCTCAGACCGGCTGCGGCGACTCCTGACCGGACGGGCGGCCGGCGGGCGGCGGCCGCAGGCCGGCGACGCCCTGGACCCGGCGCAGCTGCTTGTCGAGCTCGGCCATGGTCTGGGCGAGGTCCGGCGTCTCGTCCCTGAGCCAGACCCGGATCGTCTGCAGATAGGCCGCGCCGATCGCGCGCCTTGCGACCCGGGCGCGCAATCCGAAGCGGCGCAGGTCGCCCGCGTCCTGCAGCCAGGCGAGCGAGCGGTCGAGCCGGCAGGCGGTGGCGAGTGCCAGACAGGGGTCGCAGCGGGCGCCGCGCGCGAGGCGTCGAAGCCCGGGCCGGAACGGCACCAGGGCCTCGAGCCGGCGCATCAGCAGCTCGAACACCCGGTCGCGCGGCGGCAGGCCCGCAACCTCGAGCTCGTCGAACGCCAGCATCGCCTCGTCGATCCGGCGGCTGAGCGCACGCAGCACGGCGGCCCGACCTGGCAGCTCGCGATAGACCTCCGCCGGCGACACGCCCGCGCGCCTCGCGACCGCGATCAGCGACAGCCCGGACCAGCCATGCTCGGCGATCAGCTCGAAGGCGGTGACCAGAAGGTCCGGCGCGCCCGTCGTCTCGTCGGTAGCCATGCGGTCTCCTCCGGCTCAGGCGAGCGCCCGCGAACGGCGCGCGCCCGCCGCGATCGCCCGATCGAACAGCGGCTGGATGCCGTCCGCGGCCATCAGCACCTCGAGCGTCGCCTCGGTGGTGCCGCCGGGACTGGTGACGTCCCGGCGCAGGACCTCGACCGGCAGCGAATTCTTTGCCGCCAGCGCGCCGCTGCCGGCGACCGTGGCCCGGGCCAGCGGCAGAGCCAGCCCCGCCGGCAGGCCGCTCGCGACCCCGGCCCGGGCCAGGGTCTCGATCAGCAGGAAGACGTAGGCCGGGCCGCCGCCGGACATCGCGGTGATCGCGTGCATCAGCTCTTCGTCGTCGATCCAGTGGACCGCGCCGACCGCCGCCATCAGGGCCTGACAGAGCTCCCTCTGGGCGGGCAGGGCGTGCCGGTTCGCGACCAGGACCGTGACCCCCTGGCCGATCGCGGCCGGCGTGTTCGGCATCGCGCGCACGACCGGGGTCGCCTCGCCGAAGGCCGTCTCGAACCGGGCGATGCCGGTGCCGGCGGCGATCGAGAGCACCACCGCGCCGCTGCGCGCCAGCGCCTCGTAGGCCGGCAGCACGGTCGCCATCGCCTGCGGCTTGATCGCAAACACGAGCGCCCGCGGCGCGAGCTCGGTCGGCAGCATCTTGGGCTCGGCGAGCGCGGCGACCCCGTGGCGCTCCCGGAGCGCCTCGCGCAGGCCGGCATCCGGCTCGACGACATAGGCCTCCTCGGCGGCGAGCCCCCGGGCCAGCCAGCCGTCGAGCAGCGCGCCGCCCATTTTGCCGCAGCCGACCAGCACCAGCGGCCCGGCGAGGCTCGCCATCAGGCTTCGCCCTCGGTCTCGAGCATCGCCGCGGTCAGGGCTTCGAGCGGCGATTTGCCGCCCCAGATCACGAACTGGAAGGCAGGATAGAAGCGCTCGCACTCGGTGACCGCGATGTCGACCAGGTCCTCCATCAGCTCGCCGCTGACGTTGATGCCCTCGCGCAGCAGCAGGGCATGGCGGAACACCGGCAGGTTCTCGTCCGACCAGAGATCGAAGTGACCGAGCCAGAGCTTCTCGTTGGCCAGCGCCAGCAGCGCGTAGATCGCCGCCCGCTTGTTCGCCGGCACCTTCATCTCGAGCGCGCACGACAGGTGCATCACCGACAGCTCCGGATGCCAGCAGAACCACATCTTGTACTGGCACCAGTGGCCGCTGATCTCGGCCGCGAGCTCATCGTCATTCTGCCGGTGGAACGGCCATTCGTTGGCGATCGCGACCTGCTCGATGAGGTCGACGGGATTGCCGCCGGATTCCTCGGTCTCTGGTCTCAGCGACGACGCCATGGCGCACTCCTCGATCGCGCCGCCGGAGCGCGGGGCGCTCCGTTCGGGTCCGCGCCCGCGACCGCCAGTCGGGCGACTGGGGCGGCCGCCGGTTCGGACCCGATCCGACGACACTGCCAAAATGGTGAGAGGGCCGCAAGGCGGCAGAGCGGCTCGCCGCCCTGGGGGATGCCCCGAGGATCACTCGACGGCCGGCTTGGCCTTGATCGGCCGGCGACGGACCGCGGCCGGCGTGCGCGGCGTCGCGGATGCCGAGAGCTCGCTGATGCGGCGCTCGAGCTCGACGAGCTTGGCCGCCAGGTCCTCCTGCTCCGCACGCGCCTTTTGGGCCACCGCCTTGACCGCCTCGAACTCGTCGCGCGGGACCATGTCCATGTTGGCGAGCACCCGCTCGACACGCTCGCGCACGCGGCTCTCGATTTCCTCGCGCAACCCCGAGAGCGTGTTCAGCGCGCCGTTCGCCATCCGGGCCAGGTCATCGAGCAGCCGGTTGTCGGTTTGCATGTGGTCTCCTCCCCAAGCGGGCAGACCCGCCTGCGCCATGTCCAGATGTAGGGTTCGGGCGACGGCGACGCAAGCAAGCGCCGGCGGGGCCAGGACCGCCTGCCCCGAAGCAACCAAATCGCTTCACTCGCGTTGACTGTTCAGAGCTCGGCGCAGCCGAACCGATTCTCAACCCCTGCCCTTGAGAGGGGGTGTCGTGTCGACTTCGAGCGAAAGCGAGCAGGCGGCGATGCTCGACTCGTTAACCTCGGCGGACTCCGGCCGTGCCGGGCTTTCTGCCGCGATCGTCACGACGATGACACAGCCGCTGCTGGTGCTGGACGACCGCCTCCGGATCGAGCTCGCGAATCCGGCATTCCTCGAGCGGTTCGAGATGACGCTCGAGGCAACGGTCGGGCGCCAGCTGCACGAGCTCGGCAACGGCTCCTGGAATCTCCCAGAGCTGCGGCGTCTGCTCGAAGAGGTCCTGAGCCGTGAGCGGGCGGTGACCGACTACCGGGTCGAGCTCGAGTGGGAGCGGACCGGCCGCAAGATCATGCTCGTCAATGGCAACCGCATCGCCCAGGACCGCGGCCCCGACCGGATCCTGCTCGCGATCACGGACATCACCGAGCGCGAGCGGCTGCTGTTCGACCTGGAGGGATGCCGCGAGTTCGCCGAGAAGCTGATCGACAGCGTCCGGGAAGGGCTGGTG
>DATAOG010000116.1:0-2833 GCA_036265855.1 Geminicoccaceae bacterium
GCACCTTCGGGCCGATGCTGCCGGGGGTCGACCACCTCCGTCACACGCTCGATCTCGAGCGCAACGCGTTCACCCGCGGCCAGCCCAAGTTCGGCAAGGAGCTCGCCGAGGACCTCGAGCGCCTGTGCGCGCTGCACGACCCTTCGACGATCGCGGCCGTGATCGTCGAGCCGGTCGCGGGCTCGGTCGGGGTCTACCCGCCGCCGGTCGGCTATCTCGAGCGGCTGCGCGAGATCTGCGACAAGCACGGTATTCTCCTGATTTTCGACGAGGTGATCACCGCCTGGGGCCGGCTCGGCTACGCATCGGCCGCCGAGCGGCTTGGCATCGTCCCCGACATGATCACGATGGCCAAGGGCCTGACCTCGGCGCACGTGCCGATGGGCGCCGTGGTCGCGCGCGACTTCATCTATGACGCCTTCATGAAGGGGCCGGACCACGTCATCGAGCTGTTCCACGGCTACACCTACTCGGGGCATCCGGTGGCCGCCGCGGCGGGCATCGCCACGCTCGAGGCGTACAAGGAGGAGGGCATCTTCGAGCGGGTGCGCGCGATCGAGGGCGATTTCGAGGACGCGCTGCACGGCTGCCGTGATCTGCCGCACGTGATCGACGTCCGCAATATGGGCCTGATGGGCGCGATCGAGCTCGAGCCGATCCCGGGCCAGCCGGGCAAGCGCGGCTTCGAGGCGATGATCGCCTGCTACGAGGCGGGCGTCATGGTCCGGATTGCTGGCGACACCTTCGAGTTCTCGCCGCCCCTGATCTGCGAGCAGAGCCACATCGATCAGATCTTCGAGACCGTCGGCGCCGTGCTGCGCCAGATGGGCTGAGGCGGGCAGCACCGGTTCAAGGCTTCAGCGCGAGGCCGTAGAGCGCGGCGAGCACGGCTGCGAGCGCGAGCCAGATTGTGCGCGCATAGTCGTGGTAGGTCTTGAGCATCTCGCGATCGGCCGGGCCGCCATCGCGCAGATAGAGCTCGATGAAGAACCAGATCGGCGGCAGCGCGATCCAGAGCGCCACGAGCAGGCCCGGCCAGCTGAGCACAGGCAGCGCCGCACAGGAGCTGGCGGCGTCCCGGGGCCCGCAGCCGATGTGGTCCCAGGTGAGCCAGACCATCAGCCCGGTCAGGCCCACGGCCAGGATCGCCAGAACGAAGGCGGGATTGCGATAGGCCACCCGCAGGTGCTCAAAGCGCCACCTGGGCGGCGCCGAAGTCCCGGCCGCCTCGAGCGCGACCCCGATCTCGTGCGCGTCCCGGAGCGCCTCGTGCCTGGGGATCCGATAGCGTCTGCTCAGCAGCTGGGCGACCGCATCGAGCTGGCGTCGGGTGAGATTCAAGCGGTCCTCTCGCGGGCTTGCCATGCCTCTCGGGCCCGGGCGGCGATCGCCGCGCCGCTCGTGCCCTGACGGCTCTGGCGACCCAGGTGCGGCGTGCCGCTCGCCCCGAGCTTGCGGCCTCGGGGCGTCGGTGCGATCGCTCACGGCTCAGCGCACGCGCGTGCCCGCGTCCTCGCTCCAGTGCAGCGGCTTGTCGGACTTCGGCAGCGGCGCGTCGGCGTTGCCGACCCTGACGCCGTAGCGCCAGTCGGGCGGGCAGATCCCGATGTAGCGCGCGTAGCCGCCGGTGCCGCCCTGGAACTTGGGGTAGCCGATCGCGACCAGGCAGCCGGTCGCCGGCACCTGATCGAGGTTGGCCACGCCCTCGGCCTGGGTGTAGCCGTTGTGCATCAGCCAGGATTCGCCTTCCAGCGTGGGCGTCGTGTCGGTGTCGAGCGGCTCGTGGCCGTGGAACAGGATGTGCCGCTCGAGGTGCAGGAACTTCAGCGCATCGAGGCTGACGCCCGGGAACGGGGTCTTGGTCGCGAGTGCCGGGTCGGGCCAGTCCTTGGACCAGTCGGAGCGCACGAACACGACCGAGCCCTCCGGGATCTGGCCATGTTCCTTCTCGAAGGCCTTGATGTCGTCGACCTTGAGCGCGTAGCCGGGATCGGTCTTCACCTGGTCGACGATCGAGATCACGACCAGCGGCCGGATCGCGTAGGTCGCCGGCAGCTCGTCGATCGAGGGGTACTCGGGCGCCCAGTGCGCCGGCGGGTCGAGCTGGGTCCCGAGCTGGTCGGTGGCGAGCACGTACCTGGTCGCCTCGAAGCCGTGCTTCTGGTAGGTGTAGGGCTCGCCCTTCTTGGCGTAGTTCTCGAGATTGGCGCCGGCCACCGCGGGCCCGAACTCGGACGGCCCGAAGCCGTACCAGACCGGGATCTTGGGCGCGATCGTGTGGGTCAGATCGACGTATTTGGCGCCCTTGAGCGATTGGTCGTAGACCGCCCACAAGCCTTGGTCGTCGGCGCTGCCGGCGCCGGCAAGAAGCAGTGCGCCCGTGAGGGCAAGGCTCGCCGCCACCGCCGCGCTTCGCAGTTTACCAGCGTGATCTCGCCGCATCATCCTCCTCCCTGCAGGCCCTTGATGACGATCGGCGGGTCCGTCGGGTCCGCGCCGATGATCCGGACGTCAGTCGTCGGCGGGCTAGCCGACCCTGACCCGGCAGCCGAACTCAGGATCGGGCGATTGCCACCGCATGTCCAGACGCGACTTCCCGGGCTGCCCGGGGCAGCGTGGGCGTGGGCGCCGCCGAGCCGGCACGGGCCCACGATCTGCGAAGAGTGGGCTTGCGCATCAAGCCATTGCCGTGGCGGGCTGGACGGTCCGGCTTGGCGGGGTACTATTCTGTCAGCTCGAGCGGCAGCTTGGCGGCGCCGACGGGAGGGCAACATGAGCAAGGATATCGGGCACTGGATCGGGGGTAAGAGGGCCGAAGGCGCGAGCGGGCGCC
>DATAOG010000117.1:0-2742 GCA_036265855.1 Geminicoccaceae bacterium
CATGCCGAGCAGCGACACTGGAAGCGGCGCCTCGTTGACCGAGGCGGTGAGGTCGTAGAGGCTGAACTGGCCGACCCTGAGCTCGCGCAGCCTGACCGGCGCGCCCCGGACCTCGCCGTTCGCAGTCCGGAAGCGCTGGGAGAATTCGAGCCGGTGCGGATCGAAGCCGAGCCGTCTGGCATCCGCGGTCGTCAGCACGATCTCCGAGGCGCCGGTGTCGACCAGAAAAGTGACCGGTACGCCGTTGACTTCGGCCTCGATCACGAAATGGCCCTGCGGCCCGGCCTCGACGACGTACTGCCAGGCCTCGCTCGATGCCGTGGCGTGCGGCGCGCTCGCCGTCACTCTCGCGGCCGGCGCTTCGTTCAGGCGCTCCAGGCCGCCGCTGCCCTGGAACCAGGCAAAGCCGATCCCGACCACCACGACCAGCGCAAAGTAACGCAATGCCCAACCGAACATGACGATCGAGCAGCCCCCGTGCGCGACCTCGCCCGCCGGCCAGTATCGGCGATCGGCGACAAGAAAATGTTAGCGCCTGCGGTTCGGGACTGTCCGGCGCCGCCCCTCGCGGCCGGGGGCCCGGTGCTCAGCGTTTGCGGGAGGCGCGGATCTCGAAGGCGATCACCACCTGGTCGCCGACCGTCTTGGTCGAGGCCCATTCGCCCTGGCCGATGCCGTAATCGAGCCGCGAGATCGTGAGCTCGCCCTTGGCGACCGCGCGCTCGCGACCGGGGGTGCCCGACTGCTCGCCGATCACGAGACTGAACGGCAGCAGGACGTTCCTGGTCACGCCACGGACCGTCAACCGGCCGTCGGTCTCGTAGGCATTGCCGCCCTTGTGCCTGATCGGGCCGCTGGCGAACTGGGCCATCGGCCACATCTCGACGTAGAAGAAGTTGGACGAGCGCAGCAGCGTGTCGCGGTCCTTGTGCCCGGTGTCGATGCTGCTCGTGTCGATCTCCACCTCGAACAGGCTCTTCGAGAGGTGGTGGGGGTCGAAGGTGATGTCGGCGGTGAATTTCCCGAACCGGCCCTCGACCGGGCTGCCCTGCTGCAGGAAGGTGAAGCGGAGCTGGCTGCCGCCCTCGACCTTCCAGGCCTGGCTGAACGCGCTCTGGATACCGATCAGCAGGCAAACGATCGCGAGCGGCAGGGCGGTTCGAAGGGCGCGCATGGGCGTTGTCCGTCGTCCGGAGAGCAGCGGGGATCAGCGGCGAGACGTCGCCGCGGGCAGCATGCGGCGCAGCACGTCGTCATGGAGCAGGAAATGGTGACGGAGCGCCGCGGCGACGTGCGTCACGACCAGAAGCATGAACAGGAAGGCGCCCAAATGATGCACCCGGAGCAGGATCTCGCTCCAGCGCTCGTCGGGCCCGATCAGGGCGGGCAGCGGCAGCACGCCCCAGAGCACGACCGGGAAATTGGCGGCGTTCGACTGCAGAAAGCCGATCACGGGCTGCACGAACAACAGCGCGTACAGGAGCGCATGCGAGGTCCTGGCCGCGGCCTTTTCCCAGGCGGGCATGGCGTCGGGCAGCGGCGGCGCCGGGTGCCGGAGGCGCCAGAGCAGGCGCAGCGCCGCGAGCCCGAAGATCGTGATCCCGAGCCATTTGTGCAGCTGATAGAGGTTGAACTTCTCGAGGCCGAGCGGCAGGCGGACCATGTACACGCCGAGCCCGAACATCGAGAGCACCAGCGCCGCGACCAGCCAGTGCAGGCCCTGCGCGATCGGGCCGTAACGCAGGCTAGCTGTCACGCGCAGTCCTCCCGTGCGGGCCTCAGGGCCCAAGGTAGCGCGGGCGCGGGTTTCGGGAAGTCACGATGTCCTGATCGCCGGCTGCGGCCCGGCCGGTCCGGCTCGACAGGGCGCGTCCGGCGATGATATGGCGCCAGCGGGTGATCGACAGCCGTGGCCGGAGCGTGCAGGCGCTCCACGGGACGGCGGCAGCGGGCGGAGGGCGGCATGGACGGAGCGGGGCAGCGGCCGGTCGCGCTCGTGACCGGCGGCCGGCGCGGCAACGGGCGCGGCTGCGCGCTCGCGCTCGCGGCCGCCGGCTTCGATCTGGTGCTGGTCGACCTCGAGCGCGATCAGGATGCCGAGCAGACGCTGGCCGGCATCGCCGAGCGCGGCGGCCACGACGCCTTTCTGGTCGGCGACATCGCCGATCTGGGCGGCCACGCGCGCCTGGTCGACGAGGCCTTCGACGCCTTCGGCCGGCTCGACTGCCTGGTCAACAATGCAGGCGTCGGCGTGCTCAGCCGCGGCGACCTGCTCGAGGTTTCGGTCGAGAGCTACGACCGCTGCCTCGCCGTCAACCTGCGCGGATCGTTCTTCCTGACCCAGGAGGTCGCGCGGCGCATGCTGACGGTGCGGCCCGGCGACGACGCGCCGCACCGCTCGATCATCACGATCACCTCGGTCAACGCCGAGATCGCCTCGACCGATCGCGGCGAGTACTGCATCTCGAAGGCCGGCGCCTCGATGCTGACCCGCCTGTTCGCGCTCCGCCTCGCGGCCGAGGGCATCGGCGTCTACGAGGTCCGTCCGGGGGTGATCCGGACCCCGATGACCGCACCGGTCGCCGGGCGGTACGAGCAGCGGATCCGGGACGGCCTGAGCCCGATCGCCCGCTGGGGCGAGCACGAGGACGTCGGCCGGGCGGTCGCGACGCTCGCCTGCGGCGGCCTGCCGTTCAGCGTTGGTCAGGTGGTGTACGTCGATGGGGGGCTGAATCTGCGGAC
>DATAOG010000118.1:0-2260 GCA_036265855.1 Geminicoccaceae bacterium
CAGAGCTGATTGCCAGACGCTTCGCGTTGGCCAAGCGCCGATATGGCCTCGAGCGGCCGCGCCCGCCGCTCCGGACCGACCTCTTCCAACCCCCGCCCGCCGAGCACGGGCAGCTCCGCCTGTTCTGACCGAGGCCTGCCCCTCAACAGCCCGGCTGGCTGCCGATTAGTATGCGCGCCGCACTTGACATCGGCGGCACGTTGCGCACATTAGAACCAATTGGGACTGTTCTAGTCCTCTTTGCAGAGAGGCACGCGTGATCCGGCTCAGCAAGCATGCGGACTACGGGATCGTGATCATGACCAATCTCGCCCGGCAGCCGGGGCGCCAGCAGAACGCGCCAGAGGTCGCGGCGCAGAGCCACATTCCGCTGCCGATGGCGAGCAAGATCCTCAAGAGCCTGGCGCGTGCCGGTCTGCTCGCATCGCACCGGGGGGTCAAAGGCGGCTATGGCCTGGCCAGGCCGGCGGCGGCGATCAGCGTCGCCCAGGTGATCTCGGCGCTCGACGGGCCGATCGCGGTCACCGCCTGTATCGAGGACGGGCCGGGCGGCTGTGAGATCGAGGCGCTCTGCCCGGCGCGCGCCAACTGGCAACGGATCAACGAGGCGATCCGGACCGCGCTGGAGGGCATCAGCATGGCCGAGATGGCCCAGGCGATCCCGGTCGTGTTCCGACCGCCGGCGATCGCTCTGCACGGCGGCCCGCCGCAGGAACCCCTCGGCACTGCCTGAGTTTCCTCGGCGGAAGGATCCGGGCTTCAGCAGACCAGACCGGACCGGAGAACGGTCCGGAAGGGAGAAGGTGATCGATGGCAGCGACTGCGCTGGATACGGTCCGCGGCTACGCGGGCCACGAGTACAGATACGGCTTTGTCACCGAGATCGAGGTCGAGCTCGCCCCCAAGGGGCTGAGTGAAGACATCGTCCGGCTGATCTCGGCCAAGAAGCGCGAGCCCGCTTGGATGACTGAATGGCGGTTGCAGGCGCTCGCCCGCTGGCAGACGATGAGCGAGCCCGGCTGGGCCAAGGTCAGCTATCCGCCGATCGATTACCAGGCGATCAGCTACTATGCCGCGCCGAAGTCCAAAGGCGAGCGGCCGAAGAGCCTGGACGAGGTCGACCCGGAGCTCTTGCGCACTTATGAGAAGCTCGGCATCCCGATCCGGGAGCAGGAGGTCCTGGCCGGGGTCGCGATGGACTACGTGTTCGACAGCGTCTCGGTCGCGACCACCTTCAAGGAGAAGCTCGGCGCGCTCGGCATCATCTTCTGCTCGATCTCCGAGGCGATCGAGAACCATCCGGACCTGGTCCGGCAGTATCTCGGCTCGGTCGTGCCCCAGGGCGACAACTTCTTCGCGGCGCTGAACTCGGCCGTGTTCACCGACGGCTCCTTCGTCTACGTGCCCAAGGGCGTGCGCTGCCCGATGGAGCTGTCGACCTATTTCCGGATCAACGCCGCCGAGACCGGCCAGTTCGAGCGCACGCTGATCATCGCCGACCAGGGCAGCTACGTCAGCTATCTCGAGGGCTGCACCGCGCCGCAGCGCGATGAGAACCAGCTGCACGCCGCGGTGGTCGAGCTGATCGCGCTCGATGACGCCCAGATCAAGTACTCGACGGTCCAGAACTGGTATCCGGGCGACCAGGAGGGCCGGGGCGGCATCTACAATTTCGTGACCAAGCGCGGCGCCTGCCGCGGCCGGAATTCGAAGATCTCCTGGACTCAGGTCGAGACCGGCTCGGCGATCACCTGGAAATATCCGAGCTGCATCCTGCAGGGCGACAACTCGGTCGGCGAGTTCTACTCGGTCGCGCTGACCAACAATCATCAGCAGGCCGACACCGGCACCAAGATGATCCACATCGGCAAGAACACCCGCTCGCGGATTGTGTCGAAGGGCATCTCGGCCGGCCGCAGCAACAACACCTACCGCGGCCTGGTCCGGGTGCTGAAGGGGGCCGAGGGCGCGCGCAACTACACGCAGTGCGATTCGATGCTGCTGGGCGATCGCTGCGGCGCGCACACGGTGCCCTACATCGAGGTCAAGAATCGCTCGGCCAAGGTCGAGCACGAGGCGACCACGTCCAAGATCAGCGAGGATCAGATGTTCTATTGCCGGCAGCGCGGGCTGTCCGACGAGGACGCGGTCGCGCTGATCGTCAACGGCTTCTGCAAAGAGGTGATGCAGGAGCTGCCGATGGAATTCGCGGTCGAGGCGCAGAAGCTGCTGGCGATCAGCCTCGAAGGCAGCGTCGGCT
>DATAOG010000119.1:0-3124 GCA_036265855.1 Geminicoccaceae bacterium
GTCACCCGCAACCTCGAGACGATCGAGGCGATCCCCAAGAAGATCGGGAAGGCACCGCCCCTGATCGAAGTCAGAGGCGAGGTCTACCTCTCGATCCCCGACTTCAAAGCCGTCAACGAGCGGCGCGCCGAAGAGGGGAAGCCGACGTTCGCCAACCCCCGCAACTCGGCGGCGGGCTCGCTGCGCCAGCTCGATTCGACGATTACCGCGCGCCGCCGGCTGCGTTTCTTCGCCTACGCCTGGGGCGAGACGGAGCCGCCGGTCGAGGGCACCTACAGCGGTTTTCTCGAACGCCTCAAAGGCTACGGATTCCAGGTCAACCCGCTGGTCGAGCGGATCGAAGACGAGGCGGCGCTGCTCGACTATCACAGCCGGATCGCGGCCCGCCGGTTCGAGCTGCCCTACGAGATCGACGGCGTCGTGATCAAGGTCGATCGGATTGACTACCAGCGCCGGCTCGGCTTCGTCGGCCGGGCGCCGCGCTGGGCGATCGCCTACAAGTTCGCGGCCGAGCAGGCCGAGACGGTGGTCCGCAACATCGGGGTCCAGGTCGGCCGCACCGGCGCGATGACGCCGGTCGCCGAGCTCGAGCCGGTGACCGTGGGTGGCGTCGTGGTCGCGCGCGCCACCTTGCACAACCAGGACTATATCGAAGCCAAGGACATCCGGGTCGGCGACACCGTGGTCGTGCAGCGGGCGGGGGACGTGATCCCGCAGGTGGTCGAGGTCCGGCTCGACCGGCGGCCCGATGGCACCGAGCCCTACCGCTTCCCTGACCGATGCCCGGTCTGCGGCAGCCTCGCAGCACGGCCGGAAGGCGAGGCGGTCCGCCGCTGCACCGGCGGCCTGATCTGTGCCGCCCAGATCACCGAGCGCCTGCGCCATTTCGTCGGCCGCGACGCGTTCGACATCGAGGGCCTCGGCCGCAAGCAGGTGCCGCAGCTGCTGGAGGCCGGCCTGATCAGGAACCCGGCCGACATCTTTCGCCTGGCCAAAGACGAGGAGCGCCTCGCCCGACTGGCACAGCTCCCGGGCTGGGGCGAGAAGAAGGTCGGAAATCTGAAGAAAGCAATCCAGTCGCGCCGGCAGATCCCGCTCGACCGCCTGATCAACGCGCTCGGGATCCGCTTCGTCGGCGAGACGAACGCCCGGCTGCTCGCGCGGCACTATCACAGCTTCACGGCGTGGCGCGACGCGATGACCAGAGCCGCAGCCAGCGACGAGGAAGCGCGCGCCGAGCTCGACAATATCGACGGTATCGGGCCCAAGGTCGCGGAAACGATCTACGAGTTCTTCGCCGAGCCGCACAACCAAGCGGCGCTCGACGAGCTCGCGGCCGAGGTCGAGGTCCTTGACTCGGCGGCGGCGATCGATGGCGCATCGCCGCTCGCAGGCAAGACGGTGGTCTTCACCGGCACGCTCGAGACCATGACCCGGGCGGAGGCGAAGGCGACCGCCGAGGCCAGGGGTGCCAAGGTCGCGAGTTCCGTTTCGGGCAAGACCGACTATGTGGTCGTCGGCGCCGATGCCGGGTCCAAGGCCAGGAAGGCGGCGGAGCTCGGCGTGACAGTATTGAGCGAGGCCGAATGGCAAGAGTTGATTGGCAGCGGGTGAAACCGATCCTGATGCAGGTCCTGGGCTACGCCTTTCTGGTTCTGGGCGTAGTCGGGCTCGTGCTGCCGTTCCTGCAGGGCTTCCTGTTCCTGGCGATCGGCCTGATCATCCTGGCCAGGCACGCGAGCTGGGCGCAGCGGCTGTTGGACCACTTCAGGCAGAGTCACCCCAAGGCCGGCGAGCTGATCGAGACCGCCGAGACCAAGGCCGACGAATGGTGGCGCTGGGTCGTGAGCTGCGTCCGTCGCTGAGCCGTTCCGAGCGTCAGCCGCCGCGCTCGCCCGCGAACGCGTCATAGGCCCTGAGCGCCTCGGCGCCATAGACCATCGAGGGGCCGCCGCCCATGTGGATCGCGACCCCGATCGTCTCGGCGACCTCGGCCCGGCTGGCGCCCCGGTCGCGGGCCGCCTTGGCATGATAAGCGACGCAGCCGTCGCAACGCGCCGCGATCGAGATGCCGAGCGCGATCAGCTCCTTGAGCTTGGGGTCGAGCGCGCCCGCTTTCGAGGTTCCGGCTCCCAGCGCCGCGAACCCCCGCATCGTTTCGGGCAAAGCCTCCCTCAGACGCCCGGCGCCATCGACCACGGCCTGGGCAGCTTCGATCGGATCCATGGCCATGCTGGCTTCTCCTCTGGTCAGAGCGGCGATGTCGCGGCCATCAGCCAGCGACGGGTCGCTGGACCGACAAGGTCGATCAGATCGGACCGGACGCGGGCATGGTAGTTGTCGATCCAGGCCCGCTCCCCGGCGTTGAGCAGCTCCGCCAGGATCAGCCGCCGGTCGATCGGCGCCCGGGTGATCGTCTCGAACCCGAGCAGCTCGCGCTCCCCGGCCGGCGGCACGCCCCGTGTGGCTACGACCACCAGGTTCTCGATCCGGATCCCGTACGCGCCGCTCCGGTAATAGCCGGGCTCGTTGGAGATGATCATGCCCGGCTTCAGCGCGACCGTGCCGGTCTTCGCGATCCGCTGCGGGCCCTCGTGGACGCAGAGGTAGGCACCGACGCCATGGCCGGTGCCGTGGTCGAAGTCGAGGCCGGCCCGCCAGAGCGGGATGCGCGCCAGCGTGTCGAGCTGGGCGCCGCTGGTGCCGGCCGGAAAGACCGCCCGCGCGACCCTGATATGGCCCTTCAGCACCAGCGTGAAATGCCGGCGCATCTCGTCCGCGGGCTCGCCGACCGCGATCGTGCGCGTGATGTCGGTCGTGGCATCCAGATACTGACCGCCGGAATCGACCAGGTAGAGCGAGCCGGGCCCGATCACGCGATTGCTCGCGTCGGTCACCCGGTAGTGGGGCAAGGCTGCGTTCGGGCCGGCAGCCGAGATCGTCTCGAAGCTTGGGCCGCGGTAGAGGGGGTCCTGCCGGCGCTCGGCCTCGAGCCGGGCGGCCGCCTCGCGCTCGGTCGGCGGGCGCCCCCCGACCTCGCTCTCGAGCCAGCAGAGGAAGCGGCAGACCGCGGCGCCATCGCGCCGCTGGGCGTTCACAGCACCCGCGATCTCGACCGGGTTCT
>DATAOG010000120.1:0-3045 GCA_036265855.1 Geminicoccaceae bacterium
CGCCGGGCCGGACCAGCGCCGGTGCGGCACGTCGAACAGCCCCGTGCCCGAGGCATCGGTGACGTCGGTCGCGAGCGCGCCGGTCAGCCGCAGGCGCAGGAAATCCTTCGGCAGCAGAATCGCGCGCGCCTGCGCGTACAGCTCCGGATGATGGCGGCGCAACCAGAGGACCTTGGAGGCGGTGAACGCGGTCCGCAGCCGGTTGCCGGTCCAGCCCGCGAGCGCGGCGCCGAAGCGCTCCTCGACCTCCGCGCACTGCTGCAGCGTGCGCTGGTCGTTCCAGAGGATCGCCGGGCAGAGCGGGGCAAGGTCCGGCCCCAGCACGACGGCGCTGTGCATCTGCCCGGCGAGCCCGACCGCGTCGGGCGCCGGCCCGGCGTCCAGAAGCGGCCGGCTCGCGGTCAAGAGGGCCCGCCACCACAGATCGGGGTCCTGCTCGGCCCAACCGGCCGCCGGCACCTCGAGCGGATAGGGCTCTCGCGTCGAGCCGACGATCCGGCCGGTCTCGTCGACGAGCACCGCCTTCAGCCCTGACGTCCCGAGGTCGAACCCGATCGCGTGCAACAAACCAAAAGCCTCCGCCCGCCGCTGCGGACTGAAGTAGCACATCCGGACGGGCGGAGGAGGCCCAGTCGCTCGCGGCAGATTCGGTCGCGCCGCGCCGCCGGTCGGGCGCACCGCGCGGTCCACCTATTCTTAAGAGCTGAGCGGTAGGCTGATGGCCGATCAGGACAACGCCAGCTCATGGCTTCAGCCACTCGTCTCATCACCGTGCAGCGGCCGACCCAGCCGCTCGAATTCCTCTGTGCTCGCCTGCGCGGTTGGGGCTGCGAAGTGTACGACTGCCACAGCCATGGCGAGGCGATCGCGGCGCTGGCGGAGGGGTTCGCCGATCTGGTCGTGATCGACGCCTGGATCGAAGGCGGCATGGCGCTGCTGACCCAGATCAAGAGCGATCCCCGCAGCCGCTCGCTGCCGGTCGTGATCGCCGCGCCCGAGGAGGCCATAGGCGTGGCCGCGCATGCCCTGGCGCTGGCCGCCGACGACGTCTTCGTGCTGCCGATCGAGGACAGCGAGCTGTTCGCCCGGGTCCGGGCGCTGTCGCGGCTCGCCGCGATGGAGGCCGAACGCCGCCGGCGCGAGGCGGTGCTCAGCGAGTTCGGCACGGTGCCGGTGCCGGAGACGCCGGGCGTGCCGGCGATCGACCGGGTCGGCATCCTGCTGATCGGACCCGCCGGCGGCGACAAGGTTCAGGTCATGACCGCGCTCGGCGGCGCCGCGACCGCGGCCCATGCGGAGACCGCCGAGACCGCGCTCGAGCGCCTGCGGCGCCACGATCTCGACGTCGCGCTGATCACCACGAGCCGCGACCACGACGACCTGCGGCGGCTGTGCGCGGCGCTCCGGTCCGACGTCGAGCTGTTCGACCTGCCGGTCGTGCTGATCGGCCGGGCGGAAAACCTGCCCGACCGCGCGCTACCGTTCGAGTGGGGCGTCTCCGACGTCCTGTTCCAGCCGTTCCAGCCCGAGGTGCTGCGCCTGCGGGTCCAGGGCTGGGTGCGCCAGCAGCGGCTGCGCCGGCGGCTGCGCGGCTGGCTCGAAGGCAACAAGCTGCCGGCGACCACCGACCGTCTGACCCGGCTGTTCGGGCACGGCTTCCTGCACGCCTATCTCGAGCAGCTGATCGCCCGCAACCAGCGCACGGAGACACCGCTCGCGCTGGTCGGCTTCAACGTCGCCGGCATGGGCCAGATCAACCGCGCCTACGGCTACGCCGCGGGCGACCTCGTGCTGGCGCAGCTCGGCACGATCCTCGCCCGCAGCTCGCGCGCCGAGGATCTGCCCGCACGCCACGTGGGCGACCGGTTCTGCCTGGCGATCGATGGCGCGACCGCAGCCGAGGCGGCGCTCGTCGCCGAGCGCATCGCAGGCGTCCTGACCCAGATCCCGCTGCAGATCGGCGGCGGCCAGTCGCTGTACGCCGAGATCGCGACCGGCACCGCCGAGCTCGCGCCGGGCGACGACGCGGCCGCCCTGGTCGCCCGCGCGTTCGCGCGCCTGGAGCTCTTTGGCCTGCGCCAGGCGTCCTGAGACCGCCCGGCCCCGCGTCAGGCCATGTACTGGCCGCCGTTGGCCGAGAGCGTCGATCCGGTGATGAAGCTCGCCGCCTCGCTCGCCAGGAACACGACGCAGCGCGCCACCTCCTCGGGCTCGCCCAGCCGGCCGACCGGGATCTGCGGCAGGATGCGCTCGTTCAGCACCTTCTCGTCGACCGCGCGGACCATCTCGGTGCCGATGTAGCCGGGGCAGATCGCGTTGACCGTGATGCCGCTGCGCGCGCCCTCCTGCGCGAGCGCCCTGGTGAGGCCGAGGTCGCCCGCCTTGGCCGCGGAATAGTTGACCTGGCCGGCCTGCCCCTTCTGCCCGTTGACCGAGCTGATGTTGACGATCCGGCCGAACCTGCGCTCGCGCATGCCCGGCCAGATCGGGTGGGTCATGTTGAACAGGCCGGTGAGGTTGGTCGAGATCACCTGGTTCCACTGCTCGGGCGTCATCCGGTGGAACATGGCGTCCCGGGTGATGCCGGCATTGTTGACGAGCACCTCGACCGGCCCGATCTCGGCCTCGACGCGCCTGATCCCGGCGACGCAGGCGTCGTAGTCCGCGACGCTCCACTTGTAGACCGGAATGCCGGTCTCCTCCTTGAACGCGCTGGCGGCCTCGTCGTTGCCGCCGTAGTTGGCTGCGACCCGGTAGCCTTCCTCTTTGAGCGCGACCGAGATCGCCCGGCCGATCCCGCGCGTCCCGCCGGTCACCAAAGCCACCCGTGCCATACTCGCCTCCCCCTAGTATTGCCGTCCGCTCAATCCCTGTGTAGCGCCGAAGCCCGCTCCTGGCCACCGCCGATCGTAACGCAGCGGGGGAATCGGCGATGGCGCGTAGCCTCGATCTCAGCAGGCCGCGCCCCTGAACCCCCGCCTCGGGAATCGACCGCCGCTACGAAGGGGCAAGCGCGTCCTCGGACCGGCCGGCGCAAGCGCACTT
>DATAOG010000121.1:0-7336 GCA_036265855.1 Geminicoccaceae bacterium
CGATCCGGGCGCCGAGGCGGTTCATCAGCGCGGCGAACCCCGGGAAGCTGGTCTCGATGGTCTCCGCGCCCGTGACCGTGACCGGCGCTTTTGCCACCGTGCCGAGCACGAGGAAGCTCATCGCGATCCGGTGGTCGTGACCGGCGTCGATCTCGCCACCACCCGGCGGCGAGCCGCCGACGCCGTGCACGATCAGGCTGTCGTCGCCGGCCTCGATGCCGACACCGCAGGCGGCGAGCCCGCGGGCGAGGGCCCCCAGGCGGTCGCTCTCCTTGACCCTGAGCTCGGCCAGGCCGGCGAGCCGCGTGATGCCGCGGGCGCAGGCGGCGGCGATCGCGAAGATCGGATATTCGTCGATCATCCGTGGCGCCCGCTCCGCCGGAACGTCGATGCCGGCGAGCGGCCCGCCGCGGATCTCCAGCCGGGCGACCGGCTCGCCGCCCTCGTCCACAGCCCCCTGGCGCAGATCGGCGCCCATCTCGAGCAGGCACTGCAAGAGACCGGTGCGCAGCGGGTTGACCCCGACCTCGTCGAGGCGGACCGCCGAGCCCTCACGGAGTGCTCCCGCGACCAGCGGGAAGGCGGCCGACGAGATGTCGCCCGGAACCTTGAGCTTGGCCGCCGCGAGCTCGGGCTGGCCCCGGACGCTGACCGCCCGGCCGCCATCAGCGAGCGCCTCGATCTCGATCTCGGCGCCGAGACGGCTGAGCAGGCGCTCAGTATGGTCGCGGGACGGCTCCGGCTCGATCACGGTGGTCCGGCCGGCGGCGTGCAGGCCGGCGAGCAGGATCGCGGACTTGACCTGGGCCGATGGCACCGGCTGTCGGTAGCGGATCGGCAACAGATCGGTCCGCCCGGTGATCGCGAGCGGCAGGCGCTGGTCGGTGCGCGCGAGGAAGCTGGCGCCCATCCGGGCCAGCGGCTCGATGACCCGGCCCATCGGGCGCGTCCGCAGCGAGGCATCACCGGTCAGGAAGGTCGTGAAGGGCTGGCCGGCGAGCACGCCCAGCAGCAGCCGCGCGCCGGTGCCGGAATTGCCGAGGTCGAGCGGCCGGTCGGGCTCCAGCAGACCGCCCACACCGCGCCCGTGTACCCGCCAGCGGCCCTCGGCCTCACGCTCGAGTTCGATCCCGAGCGCCTCGAGCGCCGCCGCGGTCGCGAGCACATCAGCGCCCTCGAGCAGGCCCTCGACCCGGCTCTCGCCGACCGCGAGTGCGCCGAGCAGCAGCGCGCGGTGCGAAATCGACTTGTCGCCAGGCACGCGCGCCCGGCCGCGCAGACCCGCGACCGGATGGGCTCGGAGCCTCATCGCCCTTGCCCGCGCTGCGTTACGCGCCCCGCCCGCCGCCTGGGCCTGCCGATCGTCAAGGTCAGACCAACACTTGCCCGATTGTCCCCGGAATTTGCTTTTGACAGCTCGGGTCGATCATGGCAATTGGCTTCACCCTTCGGCCGACCCGAGCTTTTTTTGGAGACTGCGGCGTGGCGAAACCCGAATGGGGCTCCAAGCGGATCTGTCTGAATTGCGGCGCCAGGTTCTATGACATGAATCGGGAGCCGATCGTCTGCCCGGCGTGCTCGACGGTGCTGGATCCCGTGGCTCAGAACCGGCCGCGCCGCTCGCGCGCGGCTCCCAAGCTCGCCGCCGTAGCGGCGGTCGTCGATCCGGAAGAGGCGGTGGTCGCGGTGCCCGAGGAGGAGGTTGAGGTCGATGACGAGGCGGACGAGGTGATCACGGCCGCGGCGGCCGAGGAAGAGGAGGAGGGCGAGGAGGGCGAGGCCGAGGAGGACGGCGAGAGCGCGATCGAGGACGTCTCCGAGCTCGGCGACGACGACATGGTCGACGTGATCGAGACCGATCTCGACGAGGACGAGCCGGAGCGCTGAGGACAGCGGCGCCAGTACCCGCTCGGGACCGGATTGAAGCTTGCCAAGCGGCCGCAGTTTGCCTATCTCTCGCCCGCTGCGCGGCGTTGCCGCGCCAGCCCGCCGGGGACGGGGCCGTAGCTCAGTTGGGAGAGCGCTTGAATGGCATTCAAGAGGTCGGCGGTTCGACTCCGCTCGGCTCCACCAGCCCGGCCCCGAACTTAGCCGGACCAGTTTATCAGCACTCATTGGACAAACGGTGACCGTGCAGCGCACGCAGCGCGCCCCGATGAGCCCAAATCGAGAGCTTGGCCCCGTATTTTTCTGAGACCACGAGCGGCGCGTCAGCTCACGGGACATATGCCCGCCATGTGCTGGATGACCTGATCAGTGTCTTGCGCGAACTCCGTCACGTCCCGCTCGTTGCTGCCGAAGTACGGCGGATGCTCGGGTGCGCAGAGATTGAGCGCCTGCGGGCCGAGCTTCGCGCCCTCGGCGAGGATCGCTTGGAGCTGCACGGTTGGAAGGCGTTTTCGCAGGGTGACGAGGACGGCATTCTGGCCGAGATCTTCGGCAGGGTCGGCGTGCGGCATCATACGTTCGTCGAAATCGGCGCCGGCTCGGGCCTCGAAAACAACACGGTCTATCTGCTTCAGCAGGGCTGGTGCGGGCTCTGGGTCGAAGCCGGCAAGCGAAATTCGCGTCGGATCGCTGCGGACTTCGAGCAGCCGCTCGCGTCAGGGCAGCTGAAGCTCGCGGCCGTCGCGGCGACCGCCGAGAACGTCAACGCGCTTGTGGCCGAGGCGCAGCTCGCCGGCGAAATCGATCTTCTCAGCGTCGATGTCGACGGGGTCGATCTCTATATCTGGGAGGCGCTCGAGGCGGTGACCCCGCGCGTCGTGGTCATCGAGTACAACGGCGCCTTCCGGCCACCAGTGCGGTGGCGGATTCCCTACGCCGCAAGCTTCCGCTGGGACGGCCGGTCCACGTACTATGGCGCCTCGCTCTGCGCTCTCAACGACCTTGCCGAGCGAAAAGGTTACCTGCTGGTCGGATGCAGTCTCTGTGGCGCGAACGCGTTCTTCGTGCGCCGGGAGCTGGCCGCAGCTTTCCAAGAGCCGTACGAACCAGAGCGGCTGTTTCAGCCACCGCGATACGCGCTGAAGTTCGGCTTTGGTGGCGGCCATAGACCCGGCTACGGCCCGGCGCGCATCAGTGAGGGCGATGATGGCGCCGCCGCGGTCGTGGACTGAACCACGACCGGCCCCGTCGGCCATCCGGTCGAGCCGGACGGGCGCTTTCTAGATCCAGCCGGCGCGGCGGAAGCGGTAGAACAGGTAGGCGCAGATGGCGGCGGTCACCGCTATCACGGTGAAGTAGCCGTAGTGCCAGTTCAATTCCGGCATATAGTTGAAGTTCATGCCGTAGATGCCGGCGATCGCGGTCGGCACGGCCAGGATCGCGGCCCAGCCGGCGAGCCGCCGGCCGGTCGTGCCCTGGCGCGAGGACTCGAGCAGCAAAGTCGCCTCGAAGGCGAAGCTCAACCGCTCGCGCAAGGTGTCGATCTGCTCGAGCACCCGGTTCACGTGGTCGACGATGTCGCGGTAGTACGGCCGGAACGACGGATCGACGCCCGGCAGATCGAGATGCTCGAGCCGCCGGCAGACCTCGGCGGTCGGGCCCACGACCTGCCGCAGCTTCTGGAGCTCGCGCCGGAGACCGTAGATGTGGGCGACCTTGGTCTCGTCGAGCGAGGGCACCAGGATGGTCTCCTCGAGCGCCTCCACCTCGTCGGCCAGCCTCGCGACCACCGTCAGGTAGTTGTCGACGATGAAATCCACGATCGCGTACAGCACGTAGTCCTCGCCGTTCGCGAGCCGGTGCGGCGCCGCCTCGGCGCACTGGCGCACCCGCGCGTAGGATGCCGACGCGCCGTGCCGGATCGAGATGATGTAGCCGCGGCCGACGAAGATTTCGGTCTCGCCGAGCTGGATGTGGCCGTCGACCAGGAAGGCGGTGCGCATGACCACGAAAGTCGTGTCGCCGTATTGCTCGAGCTTCGGCCGCTGGTGGGCGTCGCGCGCGTCCTCGATCGCGAGCTCGTGCAGATGGAACTGCTGCTGAAGCTGACGGAGCTCCTGCTCGTCGGGCTGATGGATGCCGATCCAGACGAAGTGCCCGGGCTTGGCGGCCCAGGCGCCGCTGTCCTCGATCGCGATGTCGGCGATCTTGTGGCCCGCGCTGTAGGCCGCCGCGGCGATCACCTGACCCATCCGACCGCCTCCCCATTACGCCGGGCGGCCGGGCTCGCCCGATGGCGGTGCCGGACGCAGCTCAGCCATCTCTCGTCGGCGTCCCGGCGCCGGCCCTCAGCCGCCGGCGATGCGCGGGATGATGTGCACCTCGCTGCCGGCCGGGATCGGCTCCAGCCAGGCATCCTGGAAGATCTCGCCGTCGATCGCGACCGCGAGCCCATCGCCCAGATGCGGCTCGAGCCGGGGATAGCGCGCCGCCAGCTCCCGGAGCAGCTGGCGGATGTTCGCGGCCTCCAGCTCCAGCTCGCTCTCGCCATCGGTGAACTGGGCGAGGTTGCGGGTCAGGACCACGTGCGCCATGGCGTCAGGACCTCGCTCGCTCCCGCTCAGCCCGGGCCGTTCGCCTCGATCGCCTTCAGAACCTTGGGCGGCGACATCGGCAGCTCGGTGAAGCGGATGCCGGTCGCCTGCTCGATCGCATTGGCGATCGCCGCCATCGGCGGCACGATCGGGGTCTCGCCGACGCCGCGCACGCCGAACGGGTGGCGCGGGTTGGCGACCTCGACGATCACCGTGTCGATCATCGGCACGTCCGAGGCCACTGGCATCCGGTAGTCGAGAAAGCCCGGGTTCTGCAGGCGACCGTCGGGGCCGTAGATGTACTCCTCGTTCAGCGCCCAGCCGATCCCCTGCACGGCGCCGCCCTGGTACTGGCCCTCGACGTAGGCCGGGTGGACCGCCCTGCCGGCGTCCTGGGCGACCGTGTAGCGCAGGATCGTGACCCGGCCGGTCTCCTTGTCGACCTCGAGGTCGACCAGATGCGTGCCGAAGCTCGGCGCCGCACCCTGGGCGTTCAGATGCGCATGCCCGGCGATCGGACCGCCGGTCTTGCCCGCCATCTTCGCGATCTCGGCGAACGACAGCGGCTCGAAGTCGCCGGCGTTGGCGCCCGCGGGCTTGGCCATGCCGTCTTCCCACCTGACCGCATCCGCCGGAATTTCCCAGATCTTGGCGGCCCGCGCGCACATCTCCTTGATCACCTGCTGGGCCGCCTCGTTGGCCGCGACGCCGTTCGAGAAGGTCGCGCGCGAGCCGCCGGTGAGGAACGTGTAGCCGAGCGAGCTCGTGTCCGCGATGATCGGACGGACCTTGTCGTAGTCGATGCCGAGCGCTTCCGCGGCCATCAGGCAGGAGGACGCGCGCGAGCCGCCGATGTCCGGCGTGCCCGCCATCAGCGTCACCGTGCCGTCCTCGTTGACGTTGATCGAGACCGAGGTCTCGCCGCCGATGTTGAACCAGAAGCCGGACGCGATTCCGCGCCCCTGGTTCGGCTTGAGCGGAGCATGGTAGTGCTCGCTCGCCTTGATTCTCTTCAGCGTCTCGATCAGGCCGACCGGCCCGAGCTTCGGGCCGTAGGCGGTGCGCGTGCCCTCCTTGGCGGCGTTCTTGAGCCGGAAGTCGATCGGGTCGATCCCGATCTTCTTGGCCAGCTCGTCGATCACGCTCTCGACCGCGAACTCGGAGATCGGCGCACCCGGCGCCCGGTAGGCCGCGACCTTGGGCCGGTTGGTCACGACATCGAAGCCCACGACCTTGACGTTCGCGAGGTCGTAGGGCGCGAACGCCGCCATGCAGCCCGGCTGGATCGGGCCGCCCTGGAAGGCGCCGGCCTGGTACTTGAGCTCCCCCTCGGCAGCCGTGATCCGGCCGTCCCTGGTGGCGCCGATCTTGACACGGACGTTGGCGCCCGAGGTCGGGCCGGTCGCCCGGAACACCTCCTCGCGGCTCATCACCATCTTGACCGGGCGGTTGGACTTGCGGGACAGCGCGAGCGCCAGCGGCTCGAGGTAGACCACGGTCTTGCCCCCGAAGCCGCCGCCGATCTCGGACGCCGTGACCCGCAGCTCGGAAATGTCCATGCCGAGCATCTTGGCGCAGTGGCCGCGCACGATGTAATGCCCCTGGGTCGAGCACCAGAGCTCCGCCTGGCCGTCCTCGGAGAAGCTCGCCACGCACGCGTGCGGCTCGATGTAGCCCTGATGCACGGCCTTGGTGTCGAAAGTGCGCTCGATCACGAGATCGGCCTCGGCGAAGCCCGCCGCGATGTCGCCGATCGCGAACTCGACGCGCTTGGCGATGTTCGAAGGCTTGCTCGGGGCCGGCTCCACGCCGGCTGTGAAGAGATCATCGTGCAGGAGGGGCGCGTCGTCCTTCATTGCCTCGAGGACGTCGATCACGTGCGGCAGCACCTCGTACTCGACCTCGATCAGCTTCAGGGCCTGCTTGGCGATCTGGGCGCTGGTCGCGGCGAGCGCGGCCACCGGATGGCCCTCGTAGAGCACCTTCTCGCGCGCCATGACGTTGCGCACGATGTCGCGATAATTGACCATCATCTCGCCGGCCGGCACGAACTCGGACGGCAGGTCCTGGAAATCGTCCCGGGTCACGATCGCCTTGACCCCCGGCAGCGCCGCCGCCTTGGAGATGTCGATCGACTTGATCTTGGCGTGCGGATGCGGGCTGCGCAGAACCTTGCCGACCAGCATGCCGGGCAGGATCAGGTCGGCGCCGAACTTGGCGCGCCCGGTCACCTTGTCGACGCCGTCCGGGCGGATCGGCCGGGTGCCGACCCACTTCGTCTCGCGCGCGGGTGCCTGGATTTCGGTCTTGAGCACGGTGGCCATGGGTCAGCTTCCCCTCATCTCGGTCGCGGCGTCGAGCACGGCGCGCACGATCTTGTCGTAACCGGTGCAACGGCAGAGATTGCCTGCCAGCCAGTAGCGGACCTCGGTCTCGCTCGGATCCGGGTGTTTTTCCAGCAGCGCCTTGGCGGCGATCAGGAATCCGGGCGTGCAGACGCCGCACTGCAGCGCCGCGTGCTCGAGGAACTTCCGCTGCAGCGGATGCAACTCGTCGGCCTTGGCCATGCCCTCGATGGTCTCGATCGCGTGGCCCTCGGCCTCGGCGCCGAGCACGAGACAGGCGCAGACCAGGCGGCCGTCGAGCAGCACGCTGCAGGCGCCGCAGTCGCCGGACGCGCAGCCTTCCTTGCTGCCGGTCAGGCCGATCACGTCGCGCAGGACATCCAGCATCGTCTGCTGGGTCTCACACAGGAACTCGGTCGGTTCGCCGTTGATTGTGGTGGATACGTAGGTTTTGGCCATGGGTCAGTGAGCCTTTGCAGAGGTTTTTCCGGCCGCGCGATCGAAGGCGAT
>DATAOG010000122.1:0-3046 GCA_036265855.1 Geminicoccaceae bacterium
CCTCGACTTCCTGACCAGCTACACGCGCCCCGGGGTCACGACGATCTTCGTCAATCTGCGCGGCGACACGCCGCCGGGCAAGGTGCCGGACCGCTGGTACGACGTCCGCAAGAAGATCGGCGACATCCGGCACACGCTGCCGAGCGGGGTAGTCGGCCCCGGCTTCGACGACGAGTTCGGCGACGTCTTCGGCATCATCTACGGCTTCACCGCCGACGGCTTCACCAAACGCGAGCTGCGCGACCACGTCGAGGCCGCCCGTTCGCGCCTTCTGGCGGTCCCCGACGTCTCCAAGATCGAGATCCTGGGCGCCCAGGACGAGCAGATCTTTCTCGAGTTCTCGCCCCAGCGGCTGGCAGCTCTCGGCCTCGACTACCCGGCTCTGATCGCGGCGCTGCAGGCCCAGAACGTGGTCCGGCCCGCGGGCGTCGTGCAGACCGGCGACGAGAGGATCTCGCTCAGGGTCTCGGGGGCGTTCGATTCCGAGCGAGACCTCCTCGAGGTCAACTTCGTCGCCAACGGCCGGACCGTCCGGCTCGGGGACATCGCTGAGGTCCGCCGTGGCTATGCCGATCCGCCGCAGCCGATGTTCCGGGTCAACGGCAAGCCCGCGATCGGTCTCGCGATCGCGATGCGCGAGGGCGGTGACATCCTGGCGCTCGGCCGCAACATCAAGCAGGCGATGGCCGACCTCCAGACCGATCTGCCGATCGGCATCGAGCCGGTCCTGGTCGCCGACCAGGCGGTCACGGTCGATCATGCGATCAACGAGTTCACGACCTCGCTGTGGCAGGCGATCCTGATCATCATCGCCGCAAGCTTCGTGAGCCTCGGCGTCCGGCCTGGCGCGGTCGTGGCGCTCTCGATCCCGCTGACGCTCGCGATCGTGTTCCCGATCATGGAATACTTCGGCATCGACCTGCAGCGGATCTCGCTCGGCGCTTTGATCATCGCGCTGACCCTCCTGGTCGACGATGCCATGACCACGGTCGACGCGATGATCCGGCGGCTGGCGGCGGGCGACAGCAAGGAAGAGGCGGCGACCTTCGCCTACAGCTCGCTGGCGGCGCCGATGCTGACCGGGACGCTGGTCACGATCGCGGGCTTCGTGCCGATCGGCTTCGCCGCGAGCACGGCCGGCGAATACACCTTCTCGATCTTCGCCGTGGTCGGCATCGCGCTGATCGTGTCGTGGTTCGTCGCAGTGATCTTCGCGCCGCTGATCGGCATGGCGGTCCTGAAGCCGCCGAAGGACCAGGGTCCGGTCGAGCCCGGCCGGATCATGCGGCTCTACCGGAGCGCGCTGATCGGCGCGATGCGCGCGCGCTGGCTGACGATCCTGGTCACGATCGGCCTGTTCGGCGCCGCGCTCGTCGGCACCCGCCTCGTGCCGCAGCAGTTCTTTCCGTCCTCCGACCGCCCCGAGCTGGTCGTCGATCTGACCTTGCCGCACAACGCCTCGATCTACGCCAGCGAGGCGGTCGCCGAGCGCTTCGACGGCGTGCTGAGCGGCGACCAGGACGTCGACCATTGGAGCACCTACGTTGGCCGCGGCGCGATCCGGTTCTATCTGCCCCTGAACGTGCAGCTGCCGAACGACTTCTTCGCCCAGGCGGTGATCGTCGCCAAGGACGTGGCCGCCCGCGAACGCTTGCAGAAGCGGCTGGAGCAGGTGCTGGCCAAGGATTTTCCGGGCGTCGTCAGCCGGATCTCTCCGCTCGAGCTCGGCCCGCCGGTCGGCTGGCCTGTGCAGTATCGGGTCAGCGGCCCCGACATGGACCAGGTCCGGGAGATCGCGCTCAGGCTCGCGCAGGTCGTGGCAACCGACCCCAATGCGCGGCGCATCAACTTCGATTGGAACGAGCCCGCGCGCCAGGTGCGGGTCCGGATCGACCAGGACGAGGCGCGCCGGCTCGGTCTCAGCTCGCAGACGCTGGCCGCGGCGCTCAACGCGGCGGTCACCGGCTCGACCGTGACCCAGCTGCGCGACGACATCTATCTGATCGACGTGGTCGCCCGGGCGACCGCGGACGAACGGATCTCGCTGCCGACGCTGCGCACGCTCCAGGTCCCGCTGCCCAACGGGCGCACGGTCGCGCTGAACCAGTTCGCGACCTTCGAATACGGGCAGGAGTATCCCATGGTCTGGCGTCGCGACCGGGTGCCGACGCTCACGGTGCGCGCCGACGTCGCGCCCGGCGTCCTACCGGAGAGCGTGGTCGCGCATCTCGCGCCGGCGATCGCCGAGCAGAACGCAGGCCTGCCGAAGGGCTATCAGATCGCGGTCGGCGGCATCGCCGAGGAGAGCGCGAAATCGCAGGCGTCGGTCTTCGCCGTGGTGCCGTTGATGGTGCTGATCATGCTCACGGCGCTGATGTTCCACCTGCAGAGCTTCCAGCGCCTGCTCATGGTCGTCGCGATCCTGCCGCTCGGCCTGATCGGCGTGGTCGCGGCACTGCTCGTCTCCGGCCGGCCGCTCGGCTTCGTCGCGATCCTCGGTATTCTCGCGCTGATCGGGATGATCGCCAAGAACGCGGTGATCCTGATCACCCAGATCGAGGCCGACCGCGCCGAGGGCCTGGGCGTATGGGATGCGGTCGTGGCGGCGAGCAGCTCGCGGCTGCGGCCGATGTCGCTGACCGCGATCTCGACCGTGCTGGGCCTGATCCCGATCGCCCCGACCGTGTTCTGGGGGCCGATGGCGTTCGCGATCATGGGCGGGCTCCTGGTCGCGACCATGCTGACCCTGATCTTCCTGCCGACCGTCTATGTCACCTGGTTCCGCGGCCAGGAAGCCGCCGGGCAGGGGGTCCCAGCGCCGGCGTCCGCGCCCTCGGCCTGAGCGGCGCGCCCGGGCGATGTCCGAACGGGTCTCGACGATCGCTATGCGCTGGGCGGGCTTCTTCCTGCTGTGGCTCGGGATCGGCCGCACGAATCCGGCCAATCTGCTGGTGGGCGCGTTGACCGCGGGGGCCGCGAGCTGGACGAGCCTGTGGCTCCTGCCGCCCGGCACTCGCCGGCTGCAGCTGGCGGCACTCGGCGGGCT
>DATAOG010000123.1:0-3408 GCA_036265855.1 Geminicoccaceae bacterium
CGCGGGCCGCGCCTGGCGGGCGGCTTCGGCGCCATCCTGATCGAGCTCGAACGGGCCCGCCGGCGCGCCGGCGCCGATCCCCGGATCCGGCCGCGCTGCGCCGCGCTCGTCGCGTTCGTGCGCCGCATCGAGCAGATCGCGCGGCCGTTCGCCGCGCTGGTCGGCCCGCGCCCGGTCGAGCTCGCGACGCTGGTCCGGGGGCACCTCGAATTTGCCGACCGCCTCGCCGGCCCGGCCGATCCCGGAGCGGCCGGCGGGCTCTGGGCCCGGGAAGCGGGTCAGGCGGCCGCGAACCTGTTCGCCGAGCTCCTCGAGACGGCCGAGGCCGCCCTGCCGATCCTGCCTGCCGCCTATCCCGGAGCGCTTGCGCAGCTGATGGCGGCGCGCCCGGTCCGGCCGCGCGCGCCCAGGCATCCGCGGCTCAACATCTGGGGCCAGCTCGAGGGCCGCCTGCAGCATGCCGACCTCTTGCTGCTCGGCGGCCTGAACGAGGGCGTCTGGCCGCGCTTCGTCGATCCCGGCCCCTGGCTCAGCGGCAGCATGCGCGAGGCGCTGGGGCTGTCCCCGATCGAGCGCCGGATCGGTCTCGCCGCGCACGATTTCGCCGCCGCAGCCGCGGCCGGCGCGGTCGTGCTCTCGCGTGCCGAGAAGGACGCCCAGGGCAGCCCGACCGTGCCCTCGCGCTGGCTGGTCCGCCTCAAGACGCTCTTGGCCGGCAGCGGTGCGCCCGGCCTCGCCGATTCCTCCTGGCAGGCCTGGGCGCGGCTCGACGATGTGCCGGTGGCCCGCCCGGAGCCGCGGCCGGCCCCGAAACCGCCGCTGCGCGCCCGCCCGCGCGCGCTCTCGGTCAGCGACATCGCCGTCTGGATGGCCGACCCCTATGCCCTGTACGCCAAGCGCATCCTGGGCTTGAGAGCCCTCGAGGCGCTCGAGGCCGATCCGGGCGCGCTCGAGCGCGGCATCATCGTTCACCGGGTGCTCGAGCGGTTCGTCCGAGATTACCCGGGCGACCTGCCGGCCGATGCCGAGCGCCGCCTGCTCGACCTCGGCCGGACGCTGTTCGAGGTCTTCAGCCATCGGCCGCAGGTGATGGCGCTCTGGTGGCCGCGCTTCGAGCAGATCGCCCGCTGGGTGATCCTCGAGGAGCGGGCCCGCCGGACGCAGCTGCTCGAGATCATGACCGAGGTTGAGGGCCGGCTCGAGCTCGACGGCCTGGACTTCGTCCTCAAGGCGCGCGCCGACCGCCTCGAGCGCCTGCCGGACGGACGGCTCACGGTGATCGACTACAAGACCGGGGCGCTGCCGAAGCCTGCGGACGTGCTCGCGGGCCTCGCCCCGCAGCTGCCGCTCGAGGCCGCGATGGTCGAAGCGGGCGCGTTTAGAGGCCTCGAGCCGGCGGCGGTCGCTGAGCTTCTGTTCTGGCGGCTCAAGGGCGACGAGACCGGCGGCGAGGCGCAGCCGCCGTCAACGGGCGCGGCGTCCGAGCTCGCCGCCCGGGCGCTTGCCGGCCTGCGCCGGCTGGTCGCTCACTACGATCGCGCCGAGACCGCCTATCCGGCCCGGCTCAAGCCCCAGGTCGCCTGGCGCGGCGACTACGACCACCTGGCCAGGCGCGGCGAATGGACCAGCTGAGGCCCGGCACGATGCCCGGGCGGCCACCACCGACGCCCGAGCAGCGGCGGGCCGCCGAGCCGTCCGCGTCGATCTGGGTCACCGCCTCGGCCGGCACCGGCAAGACCCAGGTGCTGGCCGACCGCGTGATGCGGCTGCTGCTCGCCGCTACCGATCCGCGCCAGATCCTGTGCCTGACCTTCACCAACGCCGCGGCCGCCGAGATGGTCAAGCGGGTCGAGGAGGATCTGTCCAGGTTCGCGATCCTGCCCGAGGCCGAGCTCGAGGCGGAGCTCCGCCGGCGGGCGGGCAGGCCGGCGGGCGAGGACGAGTGCCTGCGCGCCCGGACGCTGCTGGCGACGGTCCTCGATCTGCCGGCCGGCCTGCCGATCATGACCATCCACGGCTTTTGCCAGTCGCTGCTCAAGCGTTTCCCGCTCGAGGCGGGCGTCGCGCCGCATTTTGATGTGCTCGACCCGCGCAGCGCCGCCGATCTGCTGCGCGATGCCCAGGCGGAGGTCCTGGCGAGCCGCAGCGCGGGGATCAAGACGGCGCTCGACCGTCTGGCGGTGCTGCTGGGCGAGATGACACTGGCCGAGGGTCTGAGCGCGTTGCGCGAGGACCGGCTCCGGCTCGGCGCGCTGCTCCCGGAGATGGGCGCCGTCGAACCGCTGATCGCCCGAATCTACCAGTATCTTCGCCTTCCCGTGGGGGCGGACACGGCAGAGGTGCGGCGCTCCGCCTGCACCGACCCTGGGATCGATCGGCAGGCGCTGCTTCGCGCGGCCAACGCTCTGGCGGCCGGCAGCGACAAAGAGGCCGCGCGCGCCGAGATCATCGAATCCTGGCTCGCTGCCGAAGCGAGCGAGCGGATGCGCGGCTGGCAGGCCTATCAGTGCGTGTTCCTGACCGCCAAACGCGAGGCCAGGCAGCTCGGCTCGATGATCACCAGGGCCACGGCCGCCGCCTGCCCGGCCGCCGAGGCCGCGCTGCGGGCCGAGCAGGCCCGGGTGCTGGCCGCGGTCGAGCGCGAGAAGGCGGCGATGGTCGCCGAGCGCACCGCGGCGCTGCTCCGGGTCGGCGCCGCCGTGCTCGAGGCCTACGACCGGCGCAAGCGCGCGCTCGCGGCGCTCGATTTCGACGACCTGATCGCCGTCAGCCGGCGCCTGCTCGATCGGTCCGGGATCGCGGCCTGGGTCCAGTACAAGCTCGATCAGCGGCTCGACCATCTGCTGATCGACGAGGGCCAGGACACGAGCCCTGAGCAGTGGGCGATCATCGAGGCGCTGTCGGCCGAGTTCTTCACCGGCGAAGGGGCAAGGCCGGCGCGCCGCACGCTGTTCGTGGTCGGCGACGAGAAGCAGTCGATCATGAGCGTGCAGGGCGCCGATGTCGCGACCTATCGCCGGTTCCGGGAGCTGCTGGCGGCGCGCGCCCGCGCCGGCGGGCAGCAGTGGCGGGAGGAGCCGCTCGGCCGCTCGTTCCGATCGGCCAGACCGATCCTGGAGGTGGTCGACGCGGTGTTCGCGGACCTGGCGGCGCGCGAGGGGGTGGTGAGCGGATCGGACTGGCCGGCGCACGAGTGCTTCCGGACGACCGCGCCCGGTCTGGTCGAGGTCTGGCCCCTGATCGAGGCCGAGCCGGCCGCGCGGGCCGAGGACTGGGAGCTGCCGGACCGGCAGGAGGCGACGCTGCGCGGCGAGACCCGGCTCGCCAGGGCGATCGCCCGGCAGATCTTCGAATGGCGCCGCGACGCCGTGCCGCTCGCCTCGACCGGCCAGCCGATCCGGGCGGGCG
>DATAOG010000124.1:0-7805 GCA_036265855.1 Geminicoccaceae bacterium
CCGCTCGCCGCCGCGGCAGGCCATCAAAAAATGCGCTCGCTGTGAGCTGGTTCACAAGGTCCGGAGGCGAGGAGATGGCAGATGAGACGCGCCGACCGGGGGATGGTCGGATCGAGGAGGGTTGCGTGATGACCATGACCAGCCAGATCGCAAAGGACACGCTGGCGGCACGCCGCTTCCGGCTGATCGCGCCGCTGCTGGTCCTGCTCGGCCTGGCGGCGCTGATCATGGCCCCGAGCTTGATCGGGGGCTTCGGCGGCGGGAACGGGGGCACGCCCCACGTCGTGACCCTGGCGCCGGATGCCCCCGAGGGCTGAGCCCGGCGCGCTCGGACCGCGCGGCGCGAACCGGCCCGCGCGGTCCTCTGCGCCCCCTCCAGCGGAAGACCGGTGCGAATAACGAGCCTCGACCATCTGGTGCTGACCGTCCGCGATATGGACGCGACGGTGCGGTTCTACGTCGAAGGGCTCGGGATGGAGCTGCGCGAGTTCGAAGAGGGTCGCAAGGCGCTGCATTTCGGCGCCCAGAAGATCAATCTGCACCTGTCGGGCCGGGAATTCGAGCCGAAGGCGGCGACTCCGATGCCAGGCTCGGCCGATCTCTGTTTCCTGACCGACAGCCCGCTCTCCGACGTGGTGCGGCAGCTCGAGGCAGACGGCCATCGGGTGATCGAAGGGCCGGTCGAGCGCGCCGGCGCCCAGGGGCCGCTCCTTTCGATCTATCTCCGTGACCCGGACGGCAATCTGGTCGAGATCGCGAACCGCCGCTGAACCGCGCGCGTGCCGCGCGCGCTTCGAGGCGTCCTCTCCCCTCGGTGCCCGCCGGGCCGGCGCAAAATCTCCCACACCCCGCTTGACCCTGGCGCCGCGTTGCCGTTCGCTCGCCGGCGCGCACGAGCGCGGAGGCGATCATGAGCGCGACCGAATTTCACGGTGTCTTTCCCTACCTGGTCTCGCCCGTGGACGAGGTCGGCCGGGTCAAGGACGAGGTCCTGGCCAGGCTTTGCGAGCATCTGGTGTCGGCGGGCGTGCACGGGCTGACCGCGCTCGGCTCGACCGGCGAGTTCGCCTATCTCGACTGGACGCAGAAGCGGCGGGTGGTCGAGGTCGCGATCGCGGCGGCCGGCGGACGCGTGCCCGTCATCGCAAGCGTCGCGGCGACGACCACGGCCGAGGCGGTCCGTCAGGCGGCCGAGCTCGAGCGCCTGGGCTGCGCCGGCATCCTTGCGATCCTCGAGACCTACTTCCCGGTCCCCGAGGACGGCGTGGTCGCCTATTTCCGGGACCTCGCCGGAGCGGTCGACTGCCCGATCGTGCTCTATACCAATCCTCAGTTCCAGCGCAGCGATCTGTCGCTCGATGCCATCGAGCGCCTCGCCGAGATCAAGAACATCCGTTACCTGAAGGACGCCTCGACCGACACCGGGCGCCTGCTTTCGATCATGAACCGGGTCGGCGACCGGCTCGGCGTCTTCAGCGCCTCGGCGCATATCCCGGCCTGCGTCATGCTGCTCGGCGGCCGAGGCTGGATGGCCGGGCCCGCCTGCCTGATCCCGCGCCAGAGCGTCCATCTGTACGAGCTCTGCCGCGCCGCGCGCTGGGCCGAGGCGATCGCCCTGCAGCGCGAGCTCTGGGTGCTGAACCAGCTGTTCGCCAGGCACGCGCTCGCCGCCTGCATCAAGGGCGGGCTGGAGCTCCAGGGCTTCGCGGTCGGCGATCCGCTGCCGCCGCAGGCGCCGCTCGACGCCGCGGCTCGGGCCGAGGTGCGGAGCGCCCTGCAGGGCTTAGAGGCGCTGTAGCGAGCACACCGACGAGGTAGTCGCGAAGCCGTCTTCGGTTCTGGGGCCGCTCGAAGGCCTGGATGTGGCGGGTGTCCGGCAGGAGCCACAGCTGCTTGGGCTCGCGGGCCGCCTCGAACAGCGCGATCCCGTGCTGGCGGGGGACGACCTCATCGGCCTCGCCCTGGATGATCAGGACCGGCAGCGGCGCGAGCTCGCCGATCACATCGATCGGCCGCCAGCGATCGTCGATCGTAAGGCTCAGCGGCCACTGCAGCGGCCAGGTGAGCCAGGTGTCGGCGAGCTTCTCGCGCGCGAGCGCCCGCAGGCTCGTGAACCCGCCCTCGACCACGAGCGCGCGCACGTCGCTCCGGTCCGGGTCGCCCGCGAGCGCGGTGATCGCAAGCGCGCCGCCCAGGCTCTGACCGAACACGACGATCCGCTCCGGATCGGCCTCGGGCATGGCCCGGAGCGTTCGCAACGCCGCTTTGAAATCCTGCTCGAGGCCATCGAGGCCCGGCTCGCCGGCCGAGCGCCCGTAGCCGCGGTAGTCGAACAGGAACACGTCGAAGCCGGCGGCCGGCATCCAGGCGACGTTCGCGATGTGCGTGCTGATGTTCTGGGCGTTGCCGTGCAGAAACAGGACGCTGCCCTGCCGCGGCGCGCGCGCGGGCAGGAACCAGCCGTCCAGGCGCACGCCATCGGCCGTCGTGAACTCGACGTCGCGGTAGGCGAGGCCGAGCTCGTCCGGGGTCAGGATCAGCTCCTGCATGGGCTGGAAGACAAGCCCGGTGCAGCCGGCGAGGCTCGTCGCCAGCAGGATCAGACCGAGCAGGCGCCGCCTCAGAAATACCAGTGCAGCGAGGTCGACCATTCGGTCTGCGGACCGCCGCGGTCCTTCTCCACTCCGAGGTCGAGCTTGAGCGCGAGGTTCGACGTGAGCTCCACCGTCTGGCCGAGGCCGGCGTCGAAGCGGTCGGTGATCTCGTCGCCGAGCAGCGCCTGCAGGCGGCATTCGAACTGCGCCGTCCAGCGCTCCGTGATCGGCAGGATGACGGTGAAGGCCGGGCCGAAGGCGGCAAAGCAGGTCTCCGAGCAGTCCGGGCCGGCGAACAGATTGGTCGTCGCCATCAGGCTTGCGAGGCCGCCTCCCGCCAATCCGATCGCGGGCCCGGCACCTCCCCAGAGCGTGCCGACCAGAGCGCCCTGCTCGTCGTGTCGGTCCCGCCGGAAGCGCTGGAAGCCGCCGCCGAGCTCCCAGGACACCGGCCTGAACAGCTCGTTGCGCGGAGCGATCGAGCGGATGCCGACCACGGTCAGCGAGTCCAGGATCGGCCCGCGATCGCCGTCGTAGTAGCGCAGCTCGAGGTCGAGGAAATCGATCTCCGCGCCGGGCACGTAACCGGCGGCGGGATCGCTCAGCGCATGGTAGGCCGGGCGCAGGCTCAGCGTCTGGAACCAGCGGCCGTCGCGGGCGCCGAGCCCCAAGGCCAGGCGCGCCGAGCCGTGCCCCTGGTCCGGCCGGACCGCGGGCTCCGGAACCTCGGGCGTGCTGGCCGCAGCAATCCGGCTGCGCGCGGCCATGAGCTTGAGCGCCAGACCGGCGGCCTGGGCGCGCGTCCGCGCGCCGGTCCGCATCCGGTAGGTCTCAAAGTCGGTCGCGAGCTCCAGGACCGCGGCGCGGCGGGCCGGCGCCAGGCGCTCGAGCTCCGGCGCGTCCGGCGCGAGCGCGCCATCGGCCAAGCGCTGCACGAGCTGTCGCTCGCCGGCCGTGAGCGCCCGCAGCCCATGCTCGATCCGGGTCCGGCTGGACGGGCGAAAGACCGCGCGCACGAGCAGACCGTCCTCGCGGACCACGGCGCGCACGGTATCGAGCGGGATCGCGTAGACCCGGAAGTGGTCGGTCAGGCGCAACCCGGGCCGCGCGACGTCGAGCAGGAACAACAGCTGGTAAGAGCAGTTCTCGTCGAAGAAGTAGTAATCGGCTGACTGCTCGCGCAGCTCCCAAAGATGCTCCAGAAGCCGCTGGACCTCGGCCGGCGTGAAATTCAGCTGATATTCCCAGATGTCACGATTCTCGAAATCGGTGTATTGGCGGACCAGCTGGTAGTAGGGCTTGATCGAATAGGTGCCCGGATAGCCGCCGGTCAGGCCGTAGATCGCGAACAGCAGGCCGTTGTCGTTGCCGGTGACGGCGCCGTAATTGACGGCGTACGACAAGATTCTGGTCCGTTCGTCCTGACCGGACCGGTCGAGCCGGAGCAGCGTGTGGCCGAACATCGACGACGGGTTGTTCATGTACGCCGCCGGGAAGATCAGCGTCACCTGCTGGGCGTCGATGCCGGCGAGCCACTCGTCGAAACGGGGGCAGGGTTGCTCCGGCAGCCGGTCGGGATCGAACTGGAGCGCCGCCTTCAGCCATCGGTAGCGCGCCGGGAAGGCGCATTGCGGGTGCAGTTGTGCGTCGTCGCGCGCTGGCCCGGCGAAGAACGCCGAGAGCGTCGCTTCCAGCTCGGCCTCGGGGTCGACCTTGCCGTCCGGCGCGTTGAAGAAGCCCGGACTGTCGATCAGGCTCGTTTGGCCGGACCCGAGCAGCCGCGGGCGATAGTGACCGAGGTCGAGCCACTCCCGGCGCACCGCCAGGCGTTCGGCCCGGGCGCGCGCGATCAGCTCGTCCAGATAGCCTGCGGCTGCCGCGGCCGGCGGGCAGGCCGATACCCAGCCTACGGCCAGCGTCGCGGCCAGACTGCAAACGATCGACCGCCGCCGGGCGGCGGCGGCCGGCCCGAGCTCAGGCGATGACGTAGCGCTGCAGCACCGCGTCTTGCGCCAGCACCGCATTCATCGAGGCGATGACCTGGTCGACGGTGACGTCCTCTTTGGGAAAGATCTGGCCGAAGTTGTGCTGCAAGGTGCCGAAGAAACGAGTCTTGTCCTCGGGCGCCACGGCCATCAGCGACGCCAGGGATTCCAGCGTCTCGCCGTCGCCGCGCGCGACGTCGCCGGCCAGATTGTCGAGGCTCGAAAGCATCAGCATGCGGACCTTGGTCGGCGGGCGGACCACGCCTTCCTTCTCGCAGCCGAGCGTGCCCGTCGTGATCCCGAAGGTCTGGTTGCCCGAAGTGCCGTTGGTGGTGACGGCAAGGATCTGCGGCACCGGCCCCTTCTGGCCCTCGAACAGGATGGTGCCCACGCCGCAGCCAGCGCTGCTCGCGCGTTCGCCCTGTTCCTGGGCCCAGGCCGCCGGCCCGCCGACCGCCACTGCCAGGAGCGCCGAAGCCATCACCATTCGCATTGCGTTTCCTCCGAAAACTAGCAACTGGCAGTAGAGACCTTAGGAGGCCGATGATCCGGGTGTCAATGTTTTCACCGCCGCATGCGGACAATTATCGAAGGGCTGCCACTATTCACGGGTTCGCCGCGCCGGCCGCGACGAACTCCAGCATGACCCCATGCGTATGCTCCGGCGGCACGCCGATCGTGCCGCCGCTGTCGCGCCGGTAGGCGATGCCCTGGTGGTCGAGCCAAGCCGCGGCCGCGGCGAGGTCGCGCACGGTGAGGCTGAGCGCAGCCAGGATCGGCACCCCCTGGCCGGCGGCATCGGTCGCGATCGCCTCGAGCTCGGGGTGCAGCATGTCGAGATCGTCGGGGGTGACGAACAGCAGCACGCCGTTGCCGGTGTGGACCGCCAGCGTATCGTCGGTCTGCGTCAGGCAGATGCTGCCGAACACCTGCGCCATCGGGTCGTAGAAGGCGTCCGGATCGTCGACCGCGATCGTCAGCGAGGCGATCCCGCGGGCGCCGTTCGGATGACCGAGCCAGCCCGGCTGCCGCATCGGCTCGGGCGTCAGATGGCTGCAGGCGAACAGCCGCAGGCCGCCGGTCGCGGCCGGCGCCAGCATCACGTTCGCGAAGCGCAGCTCCAGGTCGGGCTCCAGACGGCGGCCGAGGTCCGCGACTTCCGCCGGCGCAAGCCCGGCCGCATGCCAGGCCTCGTAGGTCGCGGCCGCGTCGGTGCTGCGCAGCGCCACCCCCAGCAGCCCCTCCCGCTCGGCCAGAAACGGCTCGAGATCGTTCGTGAACTCCGCGGGGTCGATGATCCCCAACAATTCCAGATAGTCGTTCGCGAACATCAGGCAGTAATTGCCGGTCCCCCAGCCGACATGCCGGCCGCGCGGCGTCGGCCGGAAGCCCAGCTGCTGGTAGCTGGCGCGCGCCTGCTCCAGATTGCGCACGCCGATGATGGCGTGGTCGATGCCTGCGATCTGCCTGGCCATGGGCCGCCCCCTCTACGGGCCTTGGAGTTTGCGCGCCCGCCCTGCGATAACCATAGCGTTGGCGGCGGCGAGCCGTAAACCGCGGCGCGGGGCGCCAGGCAGAGGGGAAAAGATCATGGCGGACCAGGGGCCGATCGGCCTGATCTGCGCGATCCCGCAGGAGCTGCTCGAGCTGCGCGCCGGGCTCGACCATGATCAACGGGTCGAGGTCGGCGCCTTCCGCTTCGATCTCGGGCGGCTCGAGGGCCACGCGCTCGTGCTCGCCGAGGCTGGCATCGGCAAGGTCAACACCGCTGCGGTCGCGACCCTGCTCGCTGCGCGCTTCCATGTCCGCAACCTCGTGTTCAGCGGGGTCGCGGGCGGTCTCGACCCAAAGCTCGCGATCGGCGACGTCGTGATCGCAACCAAGGCGCTGCAACACGACTGCGGCGTGATCGAGAACGAGCGGCTGCACCCCTATCAGGCCGGCCACGTTCCGTTCTTCAACCCGACCCGCGAGCTCGGGTACGAATTGGACCCCGCCCTCTTGGCGCGGATCCGCGGCCGGCTCGAGGACCTCAGCCTGCCGGCGCTTTCGGCCGCAGCGGCGGGCGGCCGGGGCCGACGGCCACGGCTGGTCTACGGCACGATCCTGGCCGGCGATCAGTACATCCACTGCGAAGCGACCCGCGTGCGCCTGCACCGGGAATTCCAGGCGCAGGCGGTCGCGATGGAAGGCGGCGCGCTCGCGCAGGTCGCCGCGCGGCTCGGGCTGCCCTGGCTCGAGATCCGGGCGCTTTCCGACCTCGCCGGCGCCGAGTCGCGGTTCGACTTCGCGGCCTTCGTCGACGAGGTCGCGGCGAGCTCCGCGATGATTCTTCGCCGCCTCCTGCCCGTGCTCTGAGCCGAAGATGACCCGGATCGTGACCGCACCGAACTCAGGACGCCGACCCAGTCAGGCGCCGGTCCGCTCCAGATGTGGACCAGCCGCCGAGAGTGTCCGATCGGACCTCAACCTCTCTCGAGCTTTATTTCTCGACTATTGCGAGTAATTCGTCTGCCCTATTAACGCAAATAGCTAAAAGCCCCGAGACTCATCGTCGCGAGATTCTCGGTTCGCTTGCTGTCGCCGTCGAGGGGCATTATTTCTTTATTCGGGAACGCTGACCCGACCGAGGTCGCGATGGTGGATGGCACTTGCCGTGTGACTTTGGCGGCAGCGCTGGTTGCGGCGCTGGCGTCGAGCGTGGGGGTGGCCCGGGCCGACCAGGTGATCGACGGCAACACGCTGGTGGTCGAAGGGCAGCAGATGCGCCTGTTCGGGGTCGACGCCTTCGAGCCCAGCCAGACCTGTCTCGACCGCCAGGGCAGGCCCTGGCATTGCGGCACGGCGGCCCAGGCGGCGCTTGCCGAGCTCGTGCAGGGCGGGGCGATCGCCTGCGTGGTCGTCACCGACGAGCCGAACGACGGCTACATTGCGCGCTGCACCGGGCGCGACGGCATCGATCTCGGCGGCTATCTGGTGCGCGCCGGGCTGGCGCTCGCCGATCCGCAGGCCGGCAAGGTCTACCTCGCCGACCAGGCGGCGGCCAAGGCAGCGGCGGTCGGCGCCTGGGGCGGCACCTTCAGCCCGCCCTGGCGGTGGCGCACCGAGCAGCAGGGCAAGTAGCCGGCTCCGGATCGGCGCCTTCGAGGCTAGGCTGCAGCCGGTATATTTCCATCTCCGCGTCGGTGATCAGGTCCTTATCGTAGGACCAGTGCGACAGGGAATG
>DATAOG010000125.1:0-4760 GCA_036265855.1 Geminicoccaceae bacterium
AGTAATAGGGGAAGCTCCCCGGCAGCGCCATCACATAACCATTGCGGAGCATGGCCTGGGCGAGATCCTGGTCGGCCCCGACCAGGCAGACCCGGATAAGCTCGCCGTCCGGGCCCTTGGCCTGCGGCAGCTCGCGCCACTCCTTGCAGACCACCGGACTGCCGCTCAGGCTGACGAGCTTCTGCAGCGCGAGCGCGGCATCCAGGCCGCAGGTCCAGGGCTTGCCGTGCCGCCGGCAGATCTGGCCGAGCTCCGGCGCGTCGATCCCGTACAGTTGGATGACCTCGGCGCCGCTCTGCAGCGTGTCGCCGTCGATCACCTGAAGCTCTTGCCCGGCGCTGGTCCGGTCGGCCGCCGAGGCATAGAGCCCGAGCCCGACCAGCCCGACCGCCGCGGCGAGCGCCAGCAGCCAGGCGGTCCTTACGCAAGGCGCGGGATTCGGGGAAGTCGCTCGCACGATCTGGCGCCCTTCCAAGGCATGATCGTCGGGGTCCCGCCGGCGCCGCCCGCGGCCGGTCGCCGTGTTCGAAAGCCCGAGAACGAAATCGGCCAGACGCGCTTCCGGTCGAGGCACACCCTGCGATTGCCGGCTGCGGAGCATGCGATGATGTTAGCCGGCGCGGGTTGCCGATTGGTGAGCGGCGCGTCCGGCGCGGCCGCGGTGCTCGGCCGTCCGGCAATTCCGGATCAGCGCCGGTCGCCGCTGCCGCCGAGCTGCGCCCGCTCGGCACGCGAGCGCAGCTTGTCGAGGTTGCGAGCGGCGATCTCGTCGAGGGACAGGCCGAGATCGGCCGCCAGCATCGCGACGTACCACAGCACGTCGCCGAGCTCGTCCTCGAGCGCGGCAAGCGGCGCCTTGTCGAAATCGCCGGCCTGGTCACGCAGCACCTTCTTGACCTTGCCGCAGACCTCGCCTGCCTCGCTCGCCAGTCCGAGCGCCGGATAGACGACGCGAAAGCGGTCGTCGTAAATCGCGGTCCGCCGCGCCGCCGCCTGATAATCGTCGAGCTGCATCGCCAAGTCGCCGGGAGCTGAGATGACGTCGGATCCGGAAACTGCAGGCCGGACGTCCGGCCGGCCGATCCGGGAATCTTAGCCTGTCCCGCGCGCGGATGACAGCGGCAACGGCGAGAGCGGGCCCGCCGCCGCCGCAATCTGCGAGCGGACTGGACGCGCCGAGCGCGCCTGCTACTGTCGCCGGCTGGTAGCACGTTAGGATCACAATCATGCTGGTACTGGTGCCGGATGCGCTGTTCGAGGATGACGCCCTGATCGAACGCGGCGTGCTCGGCGATGACATCGAGATCGCCGTCTACCACGAGCAGAACGCGGATCGCATCCCGGACGAGCGCTGGCGGGCCGCCGACGCCCTGATCGTGTATTACGGCGTGCCGATCGACCGGGCCCTGGTCGAGCGGTTGACGGCCTGCCGGATCCTGGTCCGGGCGGGCGTCGGCTACGATCACATCGACACCGCCGCCTGCGGCGCGCGGCGGATCCCGGTCTGCAACGTGCCCGATTACGGTACGACCGAGGTCGCCGACCACGCGATCGCGCTGATGCTCGGGCTGGCGCGCGGACTGGTCTCCTATCACGCCCGTCTGCTCGCCGATCCGCACGCCGGCTGGGACTGGGCAGGCGCGCCGCTGGTGCGCCGGTTGCGCGGCGCCCGTTTCGGGGTCGTCGGCCTCGGCCGGATCGGGACCGCAGCCGCGCGCCGGGCCCACGGCCTCGACATGGAGATCAGCTTCTACGACCCCTATGTGCCCGACGGCGTCGACCTGGCCCAGGGCTACCGACGTGCCGCTTCGCTCGAGGCGCTGGTCGGCGAGGCCGACGTCGTCAGCCTGCATTGCCCGCTCACGGCCGAGAACGTCAATCTGGTCGATGGCAGAATCCTCGGCGCGTTCAAGCCGGGGGCGCTCCTGATCAACACCGCGCGCGGCGGCCTGGTCGATCTCGACGCGCTCGGCGCCGCATTGCGGGAGGGCCATCTGAGCGGCGCCGGGCTCGACGTGCTGCCGTCTGAGCCACCCGACCCGTCGCACCCGCTGCTCCAGGCCTTCCGCCGGCGCGAGCCCTGGCTCGACGGCCGTCTGCTGCTGACCCCGCACATCGCCTGGCTGTCGCCCGACGGCCGGGCCGATCTGCGGCGCAAGTCGGCGGAGACCGTGCGCGATTTCCTGGACCAGGGCCGAGCGCGCAACTGCATCAACCGGGCCGCCCTCGAAGCCGCCGGACAGCGCGTAAACCACTAGCACGCCCTGCGCCTCTCGCGGCTATCCTGCCGCGCCGGTCAGGCCAGCGCTCGACTTCCGGCGGCGCCTCGTCATGCCACAAGCCTCCAAAACGAGCGCGCACCGTGAGCGTGACATCACACGCTCGCTGCTGCTTAGTCGGTGAGGTCATGATGCGTGAGCACCTGCCAGTCTGGACGTGGCTCAGCCCGCTTGCCGGCTGGCTGCTGCTCGCCGCCTCATTGAGGCTCGTCGATCCGTGGTTCGACTTCGCGCTCGGCGCGGGGCTGGTCGCGTGCGTGCTCGCGGCGGTCCACCACGCGGAGGTCGTGGCGCATCGCGTCGGCGAGCCCTTCGGCACGCTGGTGCTGGCGCTCGCCGTGACCGTGATCGAGGTGGCGCTGATCGTCTCGCTGATGCTCTCGGCCGGCAATGCCGCGGCCGCACTGGCCCGCGACACGATCTTCGCCGCGGTCATGATCATCCTCAACGGCATGGTCGGATTGTGCCTGCTCGTCGGCGGCTCGAGGCACGGCGAGCAGGCATTCGGCCTGTACGGTGTCAACGCGGCGCTGGCGACGCTCGCGACCATGGCCGTGATGACGCTGATCCTGCCCAATACCACGACCACGGTGGCGGGGCCGATTTATTCGGCGAGCCAGCTCGTGCTGATCGCGGTCATGTCGCTGGTCCTGTACGGTTCCTTCGTGCTCGTGCAGACGACCCGACATCGCGATTATTTTCTGCCTCATGGCGATGCCGAGCATGACCTCGAGGCGCACGCTGTGCCGCCCGGCACGCTCGCGGCAGCGCTCAGCGGGGCCTTGCTGCTCGCCTGTCTCGGCGCGGTCGTGCTGCTGGCGAAGGCTCTCTCCCCGGCCATCGAGGCGGGCCTCGCTGCGGCCGGCGCACCCAAGGCGGTGGTCGGGATCATCGTTGCCGCGATCGTGCTGTTACCGGAGAGCCTCGCCGCGTTGCGGGCGGCCCGCTCCAACCGGCTGCAGACGAGCCTCAATCTCGCGCTCGGCTCGGCGCTGGCGTCGATCGGGCTGACCATCCCGGCCGTCGCGCTGGTCGCTCTCGCCACCGGCTGGACGCTCGTGCTCGGGCTCGATCTCAAAGGGATGGTGCTGCTGGCGCTGACGCTGCTGGTCGCGACCCTGTCGCTTGGCACGGGCCGGACGACCGTGCTGCAAGGTGCTGTCCATCTCGTGATCTTCGCGGATTACCTGTTCACGACGATCGTGCCGTGATTTCGCCGGGGCGCGGCATCGAGCGGCCCGGCAGCCGGCGTCGACCAGGGTGCTTTTGCGGCCCGATCGGCAATCCGGCAGGGCCCCGTCGATGCAGGGCCCGGCTCAGCCTTTGACGGCGCCGGTCATGCCCGAGACGTAGTTCTCGACGAAGAAGGAATAGACGACCGCGACCGGCACCGAGCCGAGCAGCGCGCCCGCCATCAACGAGCCCCAGAAGAACACGTCGCCCTTGATCAGCTCGCTGGTCACGCCGACCGGAATCGTCTTGTTGGCCGGCGAGGAGATGAACACGAGCGCGTACAGGAACTCGTTCCAGGACAGCGTGAAGGCGAAGATCCCGGCCGACAGGATGCCCGGCACGGCGAGCGGCAGGATGATGAACACCATGGCCTGGATGCGCGTGGCGCCGTCGATCCGGGCGCACTCCTCGAGCTCCCTGGGGATGGTCTGAAAGTAGCCCATCAACAGCCAGGTGCAGAACGGCACGAGAAAGGTCGGATAGGTGAAGATCAGCGACCAGGTCGAGTCCTGCAGGCCCATCCACGAGATCACCCCGGTCAGCGGGATGAACAGCAAGGTCGGCGGCACCAGGTAGGTGACAAAGATCGAGATGCCGAAGACGGTCGAGCCGGGGAAGATCAGCCGGGCGAGCGCATAGCCCGCGAGCACGCCGGAGAACAGCGAAATCGCGGTCGAGGCGCACGCGACCCAGAGCGTGTTGATCGCCCACTGGACGAACAGGGTGTCGTTGAACAACATCTTCCAATGGCTGAGGGTCGGCTGTCGGACCAGGAACGGCGACAAACGCGGATTGTAGAGTTCCGGGTCGGGCTTGATCGAGGTTATGAACATCCACAAGAACGGGAACAGCGTCGCAAATACAAACAGAAATAGAGGGATGTAGAAGACCATCAGCCTCTTGAGGTACGTCTCGCCGACGGTCGAACCCATCAGGTCGCTCCCGGCAATTCTCGACGCGTGCGCTCAGCGCACGCCCTGGCGGCGCAGATACCAGAGCTGGAAGACGATCACCGTGGCCAGGATCGGCAGCATGAACAGCGACACCGCCGCCCCCTGACCGAGGTTGCCCGAAGTCATGCCGAGCTGGTAGGCCAGCGTGGCCAGCAGGTTTGTTGCGTTGTTCGGGCCGCCACGGGTCAGGACGTAGACCAGCTGGAAGTCCGCGAAGGTGACAACGACCGAGAACACGACCACGACGATCGCGACCGGCTTGATCATCGGCAGCGTCACGTGCCAGAACTTGCGC
>DATAOG010000126.1:0-1703 GCA_036265855.1 Geminicoccaceae bacterium
TCGCGGGCTGCCTGCGCGGCATCCAGTGCGGGCGCAGCTCGGCCGCGGTCGGCCAGGCGACCACCTCGGCGGTCGTGACCTCGATCGTGATGATCGTCGTCTCGATGGCGATCCTGACGGTGATCTACAATGCGCTCGGCATCTGACGCCGCGCCGGTCCCGCCCGCGCCGGTCGCCGCCGCTTCCAAGGCCGAGGCGCACATCATCGTGCGCGACATGGTCATGGCCTACGGCAGCTTCGTCCTGATGAAGGACCTGAACTTCACGATCCGCCGCGGCGACATCTTCGTGATCATGGGCGGCAGCGGCTGCGGCAAAAGCACGCTGATGCGCCAGATGGTCGGCCTGAAGCCGCCGACGCGGGGGGAGGTGCTGTACGGCGGCGTGAGCTTCTGGGACGCCGGCCCCGAAGCCCGCGAGCAGCTGATGCGCCGCTTCGGCGTGCTCTACCAGCAGGGCGCGCTCTGGAGCTCGATGACGCTGCTCGAGAACGTCGAGCTGCCGCTGATCGAGTACACCGATCTCAGCCCTGGGGAGATCCGCGGCATCGCCTCGCTGAAGCTCGCGCTGGTCGGGCTCGCCGGCTTCGAGGACTACTATCCCTCCGCGATCAGCGGCGGCATGCGCAAGCGCGCGGGCCTGGCGCGCGCGATGGCGATGGACCCCGAGGTCCTGTTCTTCGACGAGCCGTCGGCCGGCCTCGACCCGATCAGCTCGCGCCGGCTCGACGATCTGATCCTCGAGCTGCGCGACAGCCTGGGCGCGACGATCGTCATGGTCACCCATGAGCTGCCCAGCATCTTCGCGATCGCCAACAACTCGGTCTTCCTCGACCCCGAGACCAAGACCCAGCTCGCGACCGGCGACCCGCACGAGCTGCTCGCCGACCCGCCGGATCCGAAGGTCGAGGAATTCCTGACCCGCGGCGGCGGCGAGCACCCGGGCGACCCCGAGATCACAGGGCCTGGCAGGCAAAGGAGCGGCGGATGAGCAAGGCCAACCCGACGGTGATCGGCGCCTTCGTGGTCGGCGCGATCGCGCTGATCGTGATCGGGCTCCTGGTATTCGGTGGCGCCAGCTGGTTCGCCAAGCGCAACACCTACATCGCCTACTTCCCGGGCTCGGTGAAAGGCCTGCGCGTGGGCGCCCCGGTCGACTTTCGCGGCGTGACCATCGGCGAGGTCACTGACATCACGGTCGTGTTCGACCCCAAGGACGTGAGCGCGCGGATTCCGGTCGTGATGCAGCTCGATCCGTCCCGGATCGACGTCGTCGGCATGGTTCGTACCGGAACCCAGATGGAGCAGCTGCAGCGCATGATCCAGGCCGGGTTCCGCGCCCAGCTGCAGGCGCAGAGCCTGTTGACCGGGCTCCTGTACGTCAACCTCGACATCAACCCTGATACGCCGGTGCGCCTCGTGGGCGGCGAGCAGTCCCATCCCGAGATCCCGACCATTCCGTCCGGGATGGAGCAGTTGCAGCAGAGCGCGGGCGACGTGGCCCAACAGTTGCCGGGGCTGATCGCCAAGCTCAACGGTATCCTGGGAGACGTCAGCAGCGAGCTTCAGGCAACCAAGGGGGACTTCCGCGAGATCGTCGGCGACCTCACGGCCCTGAGTAACCGCATGCGGGAGCGCGCGCCGGCATTCGATCGCATGGTCGACACCGCCGACGCCGCAACCGGCAAGGTCGGCGACCTGGCC
>DATAOG010000127.1:0-3823 GCA_036265855.1 Geminicoccaceae bacterium
CAAGCCGGGCTATCGAGCGTTGCTCGCGGTGCCGCTCTTGCGCGAGGACAGCTTGGTCGGCGGGCTCGGCATCCTCCGCAAGACACCCGGCGCGTTCGCCGCGGAGACGATCGAGCTCGTCCAGACGCTCGCCAACCAGTCGGTGCTGGCGATCCAGAACGCGCGGCTGTTCGAGGAGCTCGAGCAGAAGGGCCGCGAGCTCGAGGCGGCGAGCCGGCACAAATCCGAGTTCCTGGCCAACATGAGCCACGAGCTCCGGACGCCGCTGAATGCGATCATCGGGATCGCCGAGATGCTGCGCGAGGACGCCGAGGAGGAGGGCCAGGCCGCGCTGCTCGAGCCGCTCGGACGCATCCACCGCGCGGGCGGCCACCTGCTGCACCTGATCAACGAGATCCTCGATCTGTCCAAGATCGAGGCCGGCAAGCTCGAGCTGCACCTCGAGGCCGTCGATCTCGCCGCCGCGATCCGCGAGGTCGCAGCGACCGCCGAGCCGCTCGCGGCCAAGAACGGCAACCGGCTGATCGTGCACTGCCCCGAGAACGTCGGCAGCCTGCGCTCGGACTCGATCCGGCTGCGCCAGATCGTTCTCAATCTGCTCAGCAACGCCTGCAAGTTCACCGAGCGCGGCGAGGTCCGGCTCAGCGCCGGCGCCGATGCCGGCTGGGTCACGATCAGCGTCGCCGACACGGGCATCGGCATGACGCCAGAGCAGGTCAAACGGCTGTTCCAGGAGTTCAGCCAGGCCGACAGCTCGACCACGCGCCGCTACGGCGGCACCGGGCTCGGGCTCGCGATCAGTCGCAAGCTCGCCCGTCTGATGGGCGGCGACATCACGGTCGAGAGCGCATCCGGTGTGGGCACGACCTTTGCGGTCCGTCTCCCGGCCGAGCCGATCCCGGCGGCTGCGCCCGCCCAGCCGAGCGAGCCCAGGCAGCCGTTGCCGGCCGCTGCGCCGTCCGTGCGCCACCGAAGCCACGACGCCGCGACGGTGCTCGTGGTCGATGACGAGGAGACCGTGCGCGATCTGATGCGCCGGTTCCTCGCCAGGGAAGGCTTCGACGTGGTCACCGCGAGCGATGGTCCGGAGGGGCTGGCGCTCGCGCGTCAGCTGTCCCCGGCGCTGATCACGCTCGATGTGCTGATGCCCGGCATGGATGGCTGGAGCGTGCTGCAGGCGCTCAAGGCCGACCCGGCGCTGGCGCTGATCCCGGTCGTGATGCTGACGATCGTCGACGAGCAGAACCGCGGCTATGCGCTCGGCGCCGCCGATTACCTGACCAAGCCGATCCAGCGCGACCGGCTGCGCACGCTGCTCGAGCGGATCCGGCCGGAGGACGGGCGCCGGCAGGTGCTGATCGTCGACGACGATCCGGAGGCCCGGCGCTGGCTCGTGCGCGCGCTCACCGCCGAGGGCTGGCACGCGAGCGAGGCCGAGAACGGGCGGGCGGCGCTGGCGCGCCTGCGCGAGCGCCGGCCGGACCTGATCGTCCTCGATCTGCTGATGCCCGAGATGGACGGCTTCGAGTTCCTGGCAGAGCTCCAGGGCGATGGCAGAGCGCCGCGCGTCCCGGTGGTGGTGGTGACCGCCGCCGACCTGACCGACGACGATCATCGACGCCTGAACGGCGCGGTCGAGCAGGTGCTGCTGAAACAGGCGTGCAGCCGCGAGGAGCTGCTGCGGGTGATCGGGGAGCTGGTCGGCCGCCTGGTTCCGGGCCGGCTCGCCCTGCCCGAGGGGATCGGCGATGACTAGGATCCTCTATGTCGAGGACAACGAGGACAACGTCTACATGCTGCGCCGCCGCCTCGAGCGGAAGGGCATCGAGGTGATCGTGGCCAAGGATGGCGCCGAGGGCATCGAGACCGCGGAGCGCGAGCACCCGGACCTGATCCTGATGGACCTCAGCCTGCCGGTGATCGATGGCTGGGAGGCGGCCCGGCGGCTCAAGGAGGTCCCAGCCACCCGGGCGATCCCGATCATCGCGCTGTCCGCCCACGCGATGGCCGGCGACCGCGAGCGGGCGCTGGCGGCGGGCTGCGACGACTACGATACCAAGCCGGTTGACCTGAAGAGCCTGCTGGCCAAGATCGAGGCCCTGCTGGAGCGAGGGTCGAGCCCGTGACCGTGCCCGCACGGATCCTGGTCGTCGACGACAACGAGGACAACCGGTACACGCTGACCCGCCGTCTCGGGCGGGAGGGCTACGGGGACGTCGCGGTCGCAGCCCACGGCCGCGAGGCCCTGGACCTGGTCGCAAGCCGGCCCTTCGATCTGATCCTGCTCGACATCATGATGCCGGAGATGAACGGCTACGAGGTGCTCGAGCGCCTGAAGGCCGACGACGCGCTCCGGCACATCCCCGTGATCATGATCTCGGCGATCTCGGAGCTCGACAGCGTGGTCCGCTGTATCGAGCTCGGCGCCGAGGACTATCTGCCGAAGCCGTTCAATTCGGTGCTGCTGCGGGCGCGGATCGGCGCCTCGCTCGAGCGCAAGCGCCTGCACGACATCGAGGCGGCGCACCTGGCCGAGATCGAGCGCCAGCGGGCGCGCGCGGACCAGCTGCTGCATGCGATCCTGCCCGCACCGGCAGTGCGTGAGCTCCAGACGACCGAGCGCATCTCGCCCCGGCGCTTCGATGACGTCGCCGTGGTGTTCGGCGACCTCGTGGAGTTCACCGCCTACTGCGAGCGCCATTCGGCCGAGGAGGTCGTCGCCAATCTCGACCGGCTGGCGCTCGATCTCGAGCAGATCGCCGGCCGCCACGCTCTGGAGCAGATCAAGAGCACCGGCGATGGCTTCATGGCGACCGCCAATCTGCTCCAGCCCCACGACGACCCCGTCATGGCGAGCGCGCGCTTCGCGTTCGAGATGGTCGAGGCGGCGCGCGCCAACCCGGCCCGCTGGCAGATCCGGCTGGGCATTCACATCGGCGCCGTGGTGGCGGGCGTGGTCGGAGGGCGCAAGTTCAGTTTCGACCTCTGGGGAGATACCGTGAACACGGCCGCCCGGCTGGCTGGCCTGGGTACGGAAGCCGCGGTCCATCTGAGCGGCGATGCCTGGGAGAGGATCGCGGGCCGTTGCCCGGGCCGATGCCTCGGCCGGATGCCCCTGAAGGGCAAGGGCGAGATCGAGGTCTATCGCGGCGCGCCGCCGGCGGGCGAACCCCCGCGCCCGGTCATCTGAGCCTGGATATCGCCCGAGCCGACCGTCCATCGGCTCGCGCCAAACCGGTCGGAGCGCGACTTCGCGTCCGTGCCGAGGCACTATTTCTCATTAGAGTACAGTGACCTATAAATGCGTTATCAACCAGAAAAAGATGTAAACTGCCGTCGTCCAGAACGAAACAGTGAAGCCAAGCAACAGTGTCAGCATCAGCGCGGCGGTCATTTTCTCGCGGCGCGCCAGAGACATCCCTGACGGGGTTCGCATCGCCTTTGACCAATGATGCCGGTCCCATGATTGCAACGTTCTTTGCCAACCCGAAGTTCCAAAATCGGGATCGGCGCGCCCTTCCCCGCGTTCGAGATCTGCCCCGGGCACGAGGTGCGAGCCCGCAACCATTCCGCCCGCCGTTTGATCTGGCTCAAGGCGCCGGGGCCGCGGGTCGTGGTCGTTGAGCAATGACCGCGGGAGCCGCCGATGAGCGAAGACCGTCTTGATCTCACACGGGCGCCGGACCTCGCGCACGAGCGGCGGACCGGGCCCTATCGCACGCAGCGGCCGATCTGTGTCGACCTGCTGCCGCCCTGCAATCACGCCTGCCCCGCCGGCGAGAACATCCAGGCCTGGCTCGGCGCCGCTCAGGGCGGGCGCTTC
>DATAOG010000128.1:0-15394 GCA_036265855.1 Geminicoccaceae bacterium
GGTATTCCAGGCGCACGGCGGCGTCGAACTCGAGTGTTGCGCCGATGCACAGTTGTCGGAACGTGACCGCGAGACTGGTCGGCGACTTGCTCCTGAGCTGCTCGAGCTGTGCCGCTCCCCAGCCCGAGGTCTCCTCGGCGAGCGCCTGGAGGACATGCTCCAGGTCCGGTCGGCCATAGCAGCGATCGATCTGGGTCCGCAGCGCCGGCAGCGTCGCCGGGCCCGGGTCCGATCCAAACTCGTCGAGGACCCGATCGACCGCGGCAAACGGATCGCCCGAGAGATCGGCTTCGATGAGCGCCTGCTCGAGGGCTCCCAGGCGAGCCGTTGGCGTGAAATGAGTCCCGATTCCGACGGCGCGACAATCCGCCGCGCCCAGGCGCGCGCTGGTCAGCCCGAGATGCAGGCCCAGCCGGCCCGGCAGACGCGGCAGAACGTAGGTCGCGCCAACGTCCGGGAAGAAGCCGATCGTCGTCTCGGGCATCGCGAACACGGTTTTTTCGGTGACCACCCGGTGCGAGCCGTGCACCGAGACGCCGACCCCGCCGCCCATGACGATGCCGTCCAGGAGCGCGATGTAAGGCTTCGGGAAATGGCGCAGCCGGGCGTTCATCGGGTACTCGACGGCGTAAAAGTCCGTCGCAGCCGCGACGCCCTCGGTGGTGAGCGTATGGTACAGGCTGCGGATGTCGCCGCCGGCGCAGAACGCGCGCTCGCCGGAGCCCTTGATCAGCACGGCGCGGACGGCCGGATCCTCGCGCCAGGCGACCAGCCCGGCATCGAGCACCTGGCACATCGCGAACGACAGCGCGTTGAGCGCGTGCGGTCGGTTCAGGGTGACCACCATAAGGTCGCCCCGACGCTCGCACCGGATCTCCGGCTCGCTGCTCACCTCGTCACTCGGCGAGCAGGCGGCGCGCGATGATCAGGCGCATGATCTCGTTCGTGCCTTCGAGGATCTGGTGGACCCGGGCATCTCGGAGATAGCGCTCTATTTCGTAGTCCTTGATGTAGCCGTACCCGCCATGCAACTGCAAGGCGTCGTTGCAGATTTGGAAGGCGGCGTCGGTCGCGAAACGCTTGGCCATGGCGCAGACGAGCGTCGCGTCGCGCTCGCCGCGATCCAGGGCGGCGGCCGCCCGCCAGACCATCAGCCGGGCGGCGGCGAGCTCGGTCGCCATGTCGGCGAGCTTGAACTGCAGCGCCTGGAAGTCGGCCAGAGGCCGCCCGAACTGACGGCGTTCCAGCAGGTGTCGGCGCGCCCGCTCGTAACAGGCCCGCGCTGCCCCGAGCGAGCAGGCGGCAATGTTGATCCGGCCGCCGTCCAGGCCCTGCATCGCGATCTTGAAGCCGTCGCCCTCGGCGCCGATCCGATGGTCCTCTGCAACCTCGCAATCCTCGAGGAGCACCATCGCGGTCGGCTGCGAGTGCCAGCCGAGCTTCTTCTCCTGCTGGCCGAAGCTCAGGCCTGCCGCGCCGCGCTCGATCAGGAGGCAGCTGATGCCGCCCGGCCCCGGCCCACCGGTGCGGACCATGCAGGCATAGAGGTCGCTTGCGCCGGCACCGGAGATGAAGGCCTTGCTGCCGCTGACCAGGTAGGCGCCGGCTCGGTGCTCGGCCCGGGTCGCCAGCCCGGCGGCATCCGAGCCCGAGCCGGGCTCGGTCAGGCAATAGCTCGCGAACCGCTCCATGGTCATCAGATCGGGCAGAAAACGCGCGCGCTGCGCCTCGGTCCCGAAGGCGTCGATCATCCAGGCGACCATGTTGTGGATCGAGAGATAGGCCGCGGTCGAGGTACAGCCGGTCGCCAGCTCCTCGAAGATCAGCGCGGCGTCGAGCCGGGTGAGACCGGCGCCGCCATGCGTCTCGCCGACGTAGATGCCGGCAAAGCCGAGCTTGGCGGCGGCGCGGAGCGTGGCCGCCGGGAAGATGCACTGCTCGTCCCACTCGGCCGCGCCGGGCGCGAGCTCCTGATCGGCAAAGGTTCGCGCCATGGCCTGAAAGGCGCGCTGCGCTTCGCTCAGCTCGAAATCCATCGCCGCCGTCCTGGTGCCGTCGAAGCGGACCGATCCGCGCCGCGACGACCGCGTTCGGGGCCGGAATACTAGGTCCCCGCGATCACCCACGCTATAACCGCCGCACCTGGTTTCGGCAAAATCGCCCTTGCGAGATGTTCGAATGTCCCGTCCACAGTTTGCTCCGATCGCGGCGCCGTTCCCGGTCACTCGGCTGCGCCGCAACCGCCGCGACCCGTGGTCCCGCCGTCTGGTCGCCGAGCACCGGCTCGACACGGCCGATCTGATCTGGCCGGTCTTCGTGCTCGAGGGCCGGGAGCGGCGCGAGCCGGTCACCTCGATGCCCGGCGTCGAGCGGCTCTCGATCGATCTGCTGCTGATCGCGCTGAGCGAGGCCGCCGCCCTCGGCATCCCGGCGGTCGCGCTGTTCCCGGTCACGCCCGAAGCCCTCAAGTCCGCCGACGGGGCCGAGGCGATCAACCCCGACAATCTGATCTGCCGGGCGGTGCGCGCGATCAAGGCGGCGCTGCCGGACATCGGCGTGATCTGCGATGTCGCGCTGGATCCCTATACCACCCACGGTCACGACGGCCTGATCGACGACGATGGCGATGTGCTGAACGACGCCACGCTCGCGGTGCTGGTCCGCCAAGCCCTGGTCCAGGCCGCAGCCGGCTGCGACGTGATCGCGCCCTCAGACATGATGGACGGGCGGGTCGGCGCGATCCGCCGCGCGCTCGACGAGGCCGGCCACAGCCAGACCCGGATCCTGTCCTACGCCGCCAAATACGCGTCCGCCTTCTACGGGCCGTTCCGCGAAGCGGTCGGTTCCTCGGGCGCGCTCGGCAAGCGCGGCAAGCAGAGCTATCAGATGGACCCGGCCAATTCCGACGAGGCCCTGCGGGAGGTCGCGCTCGATCTCGCCGAGGGCGCCGACATGGTCATGGTCAAGCCGGGCTTGCCCTATCTGGACGTGGTCCGGCGGGTCAAGGACGCCTTCGCGGTGCCGACCTTCGCCTATCAGGTATCCGGCGAGTATGCGATGATCCAGGCGGCCGCCTTGCGCGGCTGGCTCGACGGCGAGCGCGCCGTCATCGAGGCATTGCTTGCCTTCAAGCGGGCCGGTTGTGACGGCATCCTCACCTATGCCGCCCTCGAGGTCGCGCGCAGCCTGCGAAGATGAGCGATTTGAAGGCCGCCCCTGTTCAGCGGCGCTCAGCTGTGATTGACTTCGATATCCGCAAGGCTAGGTGAACCGCAAGGCGGCGCGGCAACGGAGACGCAAATGCTCGACGAGAGGCCCAACTATTCGCTCGAGGACATGGATCGGCAGAGCATCCTGCATCCGCTGACCTCGGTCGCCACCCACATGAAGAGCGGACCCCTGATCGTCGGGCGCGGCCGCGGCGTGCGCATCCGCGACCGGCAGGGCCGCGAGATGATCGACTGCGGCGCCGGGCTTTGGTGCGTCAACATCGGTTACGGCCGGGAGGAGATCGCCGAGGCGGCCCGCGCCGCGATCGAGGATCTGAACTACTACCACCTGTTCGGCGGCGCCTCTAACGAGCCGATCATCAGGCTCGCCGACCGGGTCTTGACGCTGCTCCGCGAGAACGCCGGCGCCCGGCACCTCGCGCGCGTCTTTTTCGGCTGCTCGGGTTCGGACGCCAACGACACCAACGTCAAGCTCGTACGCTATTACAACAATCTGCTCGGCCGGCCGCAGAAGAAGAAGATCATCGCTCGCACCGGCGGCTACCACGGCCTGACGGTGGCCTCGGGCAGCCTCACCGGCATTCCGGTCTACCATAGGGCGTTCGACCTGCCGATCGAGGGCATCATCCACACGAGCTGCCCGCATTGGTACCGCTTCGCAGAGGCCGGCGAGAGCGAGCCAGCGTTCTGCGACCGGATGATCGCGGAGATCGAGGCGATCATCGAGCGCGAGGGCGCCGATACGATCGCTGCCTTCATCGCCGAGCCGATCATGGGCACGGGCGGGGTCCTGATCCCGCCGGCGGGCTACTACCCGCGCCTCCAGCAGATCCTCCGCCGGCACGACATCCTGTTCATCGCGGACGAGGTGATCACCGGCTTTGGCCGCACCGGCGCGTGGTTCGCAACCGGCCTCTACGAGCTCGAGCCTGACATCGTGACGCTCGCCAAGGGCATCACCAGCGCCTACTTCCCGCTGTCCGCGTCGGTGGTCGGCGAGCGGATCTGGAACGTCCTTGAGCAGGCCTCGCCCGAGTTCGGGCCGATCATGCACGGCTTCACTTACTCCGGGCATCCGGTCGGCGGCGCCATCGGCCTCGCCAATCTGCAGATCATGGACGAGGAGGGCCTGGTCGAGAACGCGGCTCGGGTCGGACCCTATCTGCTCGACGGTCTGCGGGCGACAGTCGGCGATCATCCCTACGTCGGCGACGTGCGTGGCCAAGGCTTGATGATCGCGGTCGAGTTCACCGCCGATCGGACCACCCGGCGGCCGTTCGCGGCCGGCACCAACCCGCACCGCGTGGTCAGCGCCAAGGCGCTCGAGCTCGAGGTGATGGTGCGGCCGCTGCCGTTCATCGAGGTGATCCCGTTCTCGCCGCCGCTCTGCATGACCGAGGCGGACTGCGACGAGGCGGTCGAGCGCTTCGGGCAGGCACTCGAGGCCGCGACCCCGGAGCTCGACCGGCTGGCCGCCCAGAGCGGCGCATAGCGCTCACTCGGGATCGAGCCGACCCCAGCTCGAGGCGTGGTCGAGGCGCACCGCGACCACCGGCAGCGCCTCGATGCGCATCGTCGCGAGTTGGGGATAGCGCGCCCGCAGGCGCGCCTGAGCCTGGTCGTGCTCGGGACCGAAGTCGAGAATCTCGGTCCGACCCTGGACCATGACCCAGCCGAGCCGGCTCCAGTCCTCGTCGTAGCGGTCGGCCACGAGCGCCGCCCAGGGGTTCGCCCGCAGGTTCGAGAGCCGCTTCAGCCTTGCGCCGGGCCGGCGCTTGGGCTTCTCATCGATCGTGAAATAGACCGTGCTCGCGATCAGCGCGTAGCAGACGGGCACCACGTGGGGTCGGCCCGCCGCGTCCGCGGTTGCCAGGCGGGCGACCCGGCCGGCCTCGAGAAACCGACGCTGCTGATCGGTCAGCATGGTCATCACTCGCCACCTCGTCGGAGGGAGATACCACCATGGAGATCGGCCTGACCATCCCGACCCGCGGCGCGCTCGCCACGCCGGATGCGATCGCAGCCATGGCGCGCCGCGCCGAGGAGCTGGACTTCGGCAATCTGTCGCTCTCCGACCATTTGGTGGTCCCGCGCGCGATCGGGTCGCGCTACCCCTATTCCGCGTCCGGGACCTGGCCCGGCGCCGCCTCGGGCGACTGCTACGAGCAGTTCACGCTGCTCGCCTGGCTGGCCGCGCTGACCAGGAAGCCGCGCCTGGTCACTGCGGTCGCGGTCATTCCCTATCGGGGCGCGATGCACACGGCCAAGATCGCGGCCACGATCGACGTGCTCTCCGGCGGCCGGATGGTGCTCGGCGCCGGCGCCGGCTGGATGAAGGAGGAGTTCGAGGCGATCAACACGCCACCGTTCGAGGAGCGCGGCCGGGTTACCGACGAATGGCTGCAGGCCTTCAAGATGCTCTGGACCGAGGACAACCCGCGCTTCGAGGGCCAGCACGTCAGCTTCGCGAACGTCATCTTCGAGCCCAAGCCCGTGCAGAAGCCGCATCCGCCGATCTGGGTCGGCGGCGAGAGCCCGCCCGCGCTCCGGCGCACCGTCCGCTACGGCGACGCCTGGTTCCCGATCGGCAACAACCCGCAGCATCCGCTCGACACGGTGGCCCGCTTCAAGGCGGGCGTCGACAGGCTGCATCAGGTCGCCGAGCAGAACGGCCGCGATCCGAAGAGCATCGGGCTCGCGTTCTACGCCGGCTGGTTCGACGAGGCCAAGCCCGCCGTCCGGCTCGAGAGCGGCGAGCGCCACATCATGACCGGCAGCGCCGCCGAGGTGGCCGAGGACATCGCCGCGCTGGGCAGGCTTGGAGTCACCGACTTCGTGCTCAACTTCCAGCGCGACACGCTCGAGAAGTCGCTCGCCAGCATGCAGCACTTCGCGAGCGAGATCCGCCCGCTGATCAAGTAGCCGCGCGAAGCCGCCGGGCGAACGCCAGGACCGCGGCGGCGAGCGCCCGCTTATCTTTGTCGCTGGTCATCAGGGTCCGCGTGGCCATGCAGGCAACATCGATCGCGTCGACTTCCCCGCTATCGGCCTGATCGAGAACGAAGCCATCAAGCAGACCTGCGTAGTGCTCCGCGACCGTCCGCGCGCTGGTCGACTGCCCGAGCTCGGCCATCATCTTGGCGGTCGGGCCCTTGACCGCGCGCCCGCCGATGATCGGCGAGACCGCGACCACCGGCGCCGGGCAGGCGGCGATCGCGTCCCGCACCCCGGGCACCGCGAGGATCGGGTCGATGCTGATGAAGGGGTTGGAAGGGCAGATCACGACCGCCTCGAGGTCCCGGCTCGCGAGTGCGGCCTCGATCGCCGGCTGCGGCCGCGCGGCCGCGGCGCCCTCGAACACGAAGCCCGTGACCGCAGGCGCGCAGCGCTGCTCCACGAAGTAGCGCTGGAACGGCAGCGGCCCGTGCGCGGTCCGGACGATGGTCCGCACCGGCTGGTCGGACATCGGCAGGACCCGTGCGCGCACGCCGAAGCACCGGCAGAAGTCCAAGCTGATCGCGCTCAGGGTCTGACCGGCGGCAAGCCGGCGGGTGCGCTCGACGTGGATCGCGAGGTCGCGGTCACCGAGCCGGAACCAGGTCTCGCCGCCGAGCTCGCAAAGCGCCTGCATGAAGCTCCAGGTCTCGCCCGCCCGGCCCCAGCCGGTCCCCGGGTTGGCGATGCCGGCCAGCGTATACAGTACCGTGTCCATGTCCGGCGAGATCGCAAGTCCGAGATGCTCGAAGTCGTCGCCCGTGTTGCAGACCACCGTGAGCGCCTCGGGCGGCAGCTCGCGATAGAGCCCTAGGGCCAGCTTGGCGCCGCCGATTCCGCCCGAGAGAGCGACGACGGTCACCGGAACAGATCGGCCTGCCGGTCGCGGATCAGGGCGGCCGCCGGCAGCATCGGACCGTCCGCGGACAAGCCGCGCACAAGCACCGCCGGCCGTCCCTCGTCGGCCTCTCCCATCAGCAGCGCCGCGGCCGAAGCGATCTGGTCGGCAAGCCCGACCTGCGTGACCTGGAGGGGGCGCCCCTCGAGATCGGGCCGGCCGCGCAGGTCGAGCAGTGCCGGCATACCCGCGGCGCCGATCGCGAGGCCGACCACGCCGTTGCGGAAGGCGCGGCCGGCGCTGTCGCTGATGATCACGGCCAATTGCGTGTCGAAGCGTCGCTCGAGCGCGGCGCGGAGTGCCGCGGCGCTGGCGTCGGGGTCGCGCGGCAGCCGCAGGACCCGCGGCCCGCCTTGCCCATGAGGCACATTGGACTGGTCGACGCCAGCGTTCGCGAGCACGATCCCGAGCTTGTGCTCGGCGATGATCAGTCCTGGCCGGTAGCGCAGCACCGCCCGCGATTCCGAGAGGATCACCTCGACCAGCGCCGGATCCTTGCCGGTCGCGGCCGCCAGCTCGCGTGCGGGTGGCGAGGGCCTGATCTCCGCGAGCGCCACCGCGCGCCCTTCGGCTTTGGCGACGACCTTGTGGGTGATCACCAGCACGTCGTCCCGCCGCGGCGACAACGCCGCTGCAGCCAGCGCATCGCCCAGAATGCGCGCGAGATCGTCGCCCGCCCCGATCGCCGGAAGGCCTGGCACCGCCCTCAGCGTGAGCGAGGCGTTATCGACCGCCACCATCGCTACCCGAAGCGCACCAGGGGCCGCTCGTTCGAACGCCGCTGCCGGCGTGGCGGCCGATTGACCGGTTCGGTCAGCGGTTCGGCCCGGACGGAGGCCTCGATGCGCTCACGGGGCGCCTTGCCATAGACCGTGGTCCGCTGACAGGGCACGCGGCCGAGCTCCCGGATCAGCGCCTGCATCGCGTGCGGCGGCAGCTCCTGGCCGAAAGCGGCGCCGGCGGCGCGAGTGATCGATTCGTTCATCAGCGTGCCGCCGAGGTCGTTGGCGCCGGCGTTCAGGCAGGCCTGCGCTCCACGCGGGCCCATCTTGACCCACGAGGTCTGGATGTTGGTGATATGCGGGTGCAGCGCGAGCCGCGCCACGGCGTGCATCAGCAGCGCTTCCCGCCAGGTCGGGCCGCGGCGCGCCGCGCCCTGCAGATAGATCGGCGCTTCCATGTGCACGAAGGGCAGCGGCACGAACTCGGTGACGCCGCCGGTATCGGCCTGCAGCTCGCGGATGCGCAAGAGGTGCCGCGCCCAATGGCGCGGATGGTCGACGTGCCCGAACATGATGGTCGCGGTGCTGCGCAGCCCCAGCGCGTGCGCGGAGCGCATGACCTCGAGCCATTGGGATGTGGTGATCTTGTCCGGGCAGATCACGCGCCGGACCTCGTCGTCCAGGATCTCGGCGGCGGTGCCGGGCAGCGAGCCGAGCCCCGCACGCCTGAGCTCGCCCAGGAATTCGCCGACCGGAACCCTGAGCGTGCGCGCGCCTTGCCAGATCTCGAGCGGCGAGAACGCATGCACGTGGATCTCGGGCGCGGCCGCCTTCACGGTCCGGCAGATCTCGAGGTAGGTGGCACCGCTGTAGTCCGGATGGATGCCGCCCTGCAGGCAGACCTCGGTCGCGCCGCGGGCCCAGGCCTCCCGGGTGCGGCGTGCGATCTCGTCGAGCTCGAGGTCATAGGCCGGGCCGCGCAGATTCCGCGCGAGCCTGCCCTTTGAAAAAGCGCAGAAGCGGCAGCGGAAGTAGCAGATGTTGGTGTAGTTGATGTTGCGATTGACGACGTAAGAGATCGGCTCGCCGTTGGCCTCCCGGCGCAGCTCGTCCGCCTCGCGGCAGACGGCGTCGACCTCGCGACCCCGGGCCGCGAACAGGCGCAGGACCTCGCGTTCCCCGAGCGAGCGCCCATTTCTTGCCCGGCAGAAGATGGCCTGCAGCTCGCTCCCCGACGAGCAGCGGGCGCGGGCGATCGTCACCGGCGAGGGGCTGCCCGCGATCCAGGGGGCCTCCCGCGCGTAGCCCTCCGCGTCGGCGCGCCCGAGGACCGGGGCGCGCATCACCGCCGCGAGCCAGCGCTCCGGCTCCTGGACGTAGCGCGGGTAGATCGCCAGACGCGCGACCAGCTCCTTGCCCGCGGCCTCGGTCGCCCGCCGCAGCAGCTCGAGCTCGGGCCAGGGCGCCTCGGGGTTTACGTGATCGGGGGTCACGGGCGAGATGCCGCCCCAGTCGTTGATCCCGGCGGCCAGCAGGCGGTCGAGCGCGTCGGGATTGAGATTGGGCGGCGCCTGGAGGCTGATCTCCGGCGGCAGGACCAGGCGCGCCACCGCAATGGTCCAGAGGTGATCGTCCAGGCTCGGCTCCGGCGCGCGGGCCATGGCGGTACCGGGCTTGGCCCGAAAATTCTGGACGATGATCTCCTGCAGATGACCGTGCTCGGCGTGGAGGCCGCGCAGCGCCAGCAAGGCCTCGATGCGCTCGCGCCGGGTCTCGCCGATGCCGATCAGGATGCCGCTCGTGAAGGGAATTGCGAGTTCGCCCGCCGCCCGGATCGTGGCCAGGCGCACCTCGGGCCGCTTGTCGGGGCAGCCGTGGTGCGCGCCACCGGGCGCACAGAGCCGTTCGGATGCCGACTCCAGCATCAGACCTGCGGATACGGAGACTTCGCGCAGGCGCAGGAGATCGGCGCCGCACATCACGCCCGGGTTGACGTGCGGCAACAGTCCGCTCGCCGTGCGGACCCGGAGCGCGACCTCGGCCAGATAGCCGATCGTCGTATCGTGACCGAGTGCCGCTAGCACCCGGCGCGCGATCCGATAGCGCCGCTCCGGCTGGTCACCGAGCGTGAACAGCGCCTCATGACAGCCGGCTCCGGCGCCGGTCTCGGCGATCCGGATCGCCTCGTCGATCGACAGAAAGGGCGCTTTCAGCGCGCGAGGCGCCGCCGCGAAGGTGCAGTAGCGGCACACGTCGCGGCAAAGCCGGGTCAGCGGTATGAAGACCTTGGGCGAATAGCTGACGATCGCCGGGTGCGCGAGATCCCGGCGGCTGCGCGCGGCCGCGAGCAGTGCGTTCAGATCGTCGCATCCGGCGAGCGCCAGGGCCTGCGCATCGCTGAGCGGTGCGCCGGCGGCGGCACGGTCGAGGATCAGGGCGGCGCTGGTGGTCATGCGATGATCGGCGCGCGCGTGCGCCCCCTGCTTTGAGATCTGCCCGGTGCCGGGGGGTTTGTCAGCGGTATCGGCGCTACCGGTCGGTGCGGGCCGAGGCGTCCGGCGCGAGCTGGAGTACAGCCCATCTCGCGCGCTCGCACAAGGTCCGCTGCCGCAAGGTTGATCTCAGCGACCGTTCGCGGCCGCAAGCCGCATTGCCAGCCGCCGGCAGCCGCGGGCGAGACCGGCGAAAAGCCAGCCCGCCAGGCCGAGCGTGCGCACGGACAAGATCAGCCAGGAGAGCAGGAAGGAAAGCGGCAGCAGCACCAGGCTCCAGCCGACGATTGGGCCGAGAATTCCTGGCACGCCAAGGCCTTCGGCCAGGATCCAGGCGTAATGCGTGAAGACGCTCGGGTGCAGGGCCATCAACGCCACCAGCCCGATGGGAACCCCGAGCCTGGCGGCATTTATGCCCACCACCTCGGCCACGGCGAACGCACCCGAGCGGAGCGTTGCCGTCCCGGAGCCGGTACCCGCGGCGCTCACGCCGGGCTCGATCGCACCCGACGCGGCCCGAGCGGCGCTCACGCCACCCTCGGCGGTCCTCGCAAAGCGCAGCAGCGCGACCCCCGAGGCGATCGCGGCGAGATCGACCGCGGCCAGGCCGTAGGTCCGCCAGTCGACCGGCTTGTGCTCGACGAGGTCACGCTCCAGCGCGGTCAGGCCACCGATCAGGAGCTCCGGCCCGGCAAGGGTGATCAAGCGGCTCGGTACCCGCCTCGCCTCGCCCGTGGTGGTGATCTCCCACTGGCCGACAAAGGCGTTGCCCTCGTCACGCATCTTGAGGAGCGCGAGCAATCCGCGGTCCTCCGGCGTCAGCCTTGCGAGGTCCTGGCCGTGCCCGTCGCCTGTCAGCCGCTGTCCCGCGGCATGCAGAGCCTGGCCGGCGATCTGGAGCGCGTCGGCGGTCGTGAGCGAGCGCTGATACGTGGCGATGATCGGCACGACCTGCGGGCCGAAGCGGGCGAGTTGCTCCCGGAACAGGTCCAGGTGGCCGTAGGTGATCGCGATTGCCGGCGTCTGGTCGGGATATCGCTCCAGAGCGACCTGGAGCAGGCGATCGTCCGGGCCGCTTGCGAGAGCATCGGCCACCGCCCGCTGCAGGGCCCGCTCGGGATCGTCCAGCCGGCGCGGCACCAGCGTGACGAGCAGGGCGGCCGCCAGAACGATGCCTACCGAACCCCGAAGCAGGGAGCGTCGACGTAAAAGGGCCCTCATACGGACCTCGAAGCAGGCTGTTGACCTGGACGCGCACGGCTGTTGTTGACGTGCGGCCTCAGGATATCAGGATGTGGTGCGTGTCGACCATGCGGGCCATCCGTGGCCCGGTCACCGACGAGGGAGCTTAATGTTGCGACTCGGCTACAAGGCCTCGGCGGAGCAGTTCGCGCCGCGCGAGCTGCTCGAGTTCGCCGTCCACGCCGAGACGGTCGGTTTCGATTCGATCCTGGTCAGCGATCACTTCCAGCCCTGGCGGCACCACGGCGGACACGCGCCGTTTTCCTTCGCCTGGCTGGGCGCGCTCGGCGAGCGCACCTCGCGCGCGCTGATCGGCACGAGCGTCGTGACGCCGACCTTCCGCTACCATCCGGCCGTCGTCGCTCAGGCGATCGGGACGCTGGGCAGCCTCTACCCCGGGCGGGTGCTGCTCGGCGTCGGCACCGGCGAATCCCTGAACGAGGTGCCGGCGACCGGCATCGAGTGGCCGCCGTTCAAGGAGCGCTTCGCCCGCCTGCGCGAGGCGATCGAGCTGATGCGCCGGCTCGCCCGCGAGGACCGGGTGACCTTCGAGGGCGAATTCTTCCGCACCGACAAGGCCACGATCTACGACCGCCCTAAGACCCCGGTCCCGATCTACGTCGCCGCCTCCGGCGCGGTCGCGGCGAGGCTCGCCGGTCGGGTCGGCGATGGCTTCATCTGCACGAGCGGCAAGGCCAAGGATCTCTACACCGAGACCCTGCTGCCGGCGCTCGCCGAGGGCCTGGAGAAGGCCCGCCGCAACCCGGAAGACATCGAACGCATGATCGAGATGAAGGTCTCGTTCGACACCGATTTCGAGCGCGCCCGCGAGGACACCCGCCACTGGGCCGCGCTGGCCCTGAAGCCGGAGGAAAAGACCGGCGTCGAGGACCCGGCCCTGATGGAAAAGCTCGCCGACGCGTTGCCGGTCGAGCGCGCCGCCAGCCGCTTTCTCGTCTCGAGCGACCCCGAAGAGCACGTCGAGCGCCTGGCCGAGACGATCGCGCTCGGCTTTTCCCACCTGGTGTTCCACGCTCCCGGCCCCGACCAGAAGCGCTTTCTCGACCTCTATGCCGAGCAGGTCCTGCCGCGGCTGCGCGAGCGCTACGGCTGATCGTCCAGGGCCTGGATGCGCCTCGCGATGCCGCTCGCGGCGAGATAGGCGTAGGTGCGGGTGGACGAGGGGGCGGCAAGAAAAGCACCGAGGTCGTCGGGCGTGTCGATGTCAAGGGCGAGGCCTGGGCGCTCGACGATTCGGGGCTCGATGCCGAGCGCCCGGGCGCACTCGAGATGGGGCCAGAAGCTGTCTTCGCCGAAACGAAGCGGCAGAACGTCTGGCGGCGAGCACGCGAGCGCGTTCGAGCCTCGCCGGTCCCGCGAGGGCGCGATCGTCACCGCGGGCGCCTCGCCATGGGTCCGCATCAGCGCTTCGATCTCGGCGGGCGTGATCAGGGGAAGATCGGCCGGCAGCTGCAGCATGCCGGCAGCACCCTCGCCGGCGAGCGTGCTGGCGCCGAAGCTGCTGGCCGCGGTGTGGCCGCGGTTCTCGCCCTCGACGAGCACGCGCGCACCGTAGCGCTTAGCGAGCGCTCGGGCCTCGAGATCACGGGTCACGATCAGGACGCCGGCGAGGCCCCTGCTGGCGGCAAGCGCGATCAGCACGTCTTCCAGCATGGCGCGAAACAGCGCGTGGCGCTCGACGGGGCCGAGCACGCCTGCGAGACGCTGCTTGGCGTGCATGAGGTCCTTGACCGGCATGACCACCCAAAGCCCCGATCGATGCACCGACAGCCGCTCCCTCCTCGCCTCGCGCTTGGCGACAAACGCTGGCGCCGCCCCGCGCCGCGGCTTAGGGTGAGCCTCGAAGCGCGAGGAGGCATCCGACCCATGAAAATCGGTTTCTACTACTTCGCCACCGACTACTCGATGCCGATCGTCGAGGTGGCAAGAGCGCTCGAGGAGCACGGTTACGAATCCCTGTTCGTGCCCGAGCACACCCACATCCCGGCGAGCCGCAGATCGCCCTGGCCGGGCGGACCGGAGCTGCCCAAGCACTATTCGCACACGCTCGATCCCTACGTCGGCCTCGCGGCGGCGGCGGCGGTCACCAACAAGCTGCGCCTCGGCACCGGGGTCAGCCTGCTCACCGAGCGCGACCCGATCGTGACCGCCAAGACGGTCGCGACCCTCGATCTGATCTCGAACGGACGTTTCGAGTTCGGGATCGGCGCCGGCTGGAACGCCGAGGAGATGGAAAACCACGGCACCAGGTTCGAGGACCGCTTCCGGGTCATGGTCGATCGCGCCAAGGCCATGAAAGCGATCTGGACCCAGGAGGCGGCGGCCTACGAGGGGGCGTTCGTGGAATTCGAGCCGATCTGGTCCTGGCCCAAACCGGTGCAGAAGCCGCACCCGCCGATCCTCTTGGGTGGCGAGACCAAGTACACGCTGCGCCGCGTGATGGAGTTCGGCGACGGCTGGTTCCCGCGCGGCCGAGGCTTCGAGGACCCCAAGGCCGAGATGGCGCGCCTCAAGCGCTTCGCCGAGGAGGCTGGGCGGGATGTCAGGACGGTGTCGACGACGTTGTTCGGCGCCAAGCCGGAGCAGGGTTATATCGAGCAGTGCCGCGCCGCCGGCCTCGATCGGGCGCTGTTCGCCCTGCCCCCGGAGGGCCGGGACCGCGTCATGCCGGTGATCGAGAAGTACACCGCCTTGATCGGCTGATCGCGATCGGGGATACGCGGCTCGATCCGGGGAAACCCGGCCAGTCCGCCGATCGGTCGTAAGGCTGGCACGCGCCGGCGCCGGCGACGGAGGTGCCGTCTCAGGGCGGCCTTTCCATGCGGGCAATCGCGTCCCAGCGAACGGCACTGCCGAGTTCCGATCGCCGGCGTCGGGTATCCCCAGTCTGCCGGCGGCCTCGCGGTGCAGAAGCTCTTCGACCCGCTGGCGCCGGACCGCCCCTCTTGGGGATCATCGCGCCGCGCTCGGGCCGGCCTCAGGGGAGCCGTCTGATCGATCTGGTGAGCGGGCGCACCGAAATACCGGTCGCAGCTCGAGAATGCGGCGGAGCCCGACCACGCCCGGATTCATCGCGAGCCCCATCCGGAGCTGACGATCGGGCCCTCCACCGGACTGGTAGAGCGGACGCCGCGCGCTCAATAGCCGCGAGTGCGGTCGACCTGGTGGCGGAGCGGCTGGCCGGCAAGCGCGCGGCGGATGTTGTCCGCGACCCCGTCGGCGGCGGTCGCGGGCAGGCAGTAGCTGGCGACGTGCGGCGTGACCAGGACTTTGGGATGGCTCCAGAGCGGGCTCTCGGGCGGCAGCGGCTCGGTCTGGAAGACGTCGAGCGTGGCGCCGCCGAGATGGTCGGATTCCAGCGCCGCGAGCAGGTCCGCCTCGACCAGATGGGCGCCGCGCGCGACGTTGATCACGAAGGCGCCATGCGGCAGGCTCGCGAACGTCTCCGCGTCCAGAATGCCCAAGGTCTCGGCGGTGAGCGGCAAGAGGCAGACCAGAATGTCGGTGCGGTGCAAGAACGCGTGCAGCTCGCTTCGGCCGACATAGGCGGTGACGCCGGCCAGCGACTTCGGCGTACGGCTCCAGCCCGACACGGCAAAGCCGTGGTCAGTGAGCCTCCGGGCGACGGCGGCGCCGAGCTCGCCGAGCCCCATGATCCCGACCCGGCGCTCGGTTGCCTGCGGCGGAAAGCGGTAGGACCAGCGGCGGGCGCGCTGCTCGCGCTCGAAGCGGTCGAACTCGCGATGGTGGCGGAGCACCGCGAGCAGGACGTATTCGCTCATCGTGCGGGTCAGC
>DATAOG010000129.1:0-2161 GCA_036265855.1 Geminicoccaceae bacterium
GCGCGCCGGGTGCGCAGGTCGTGCAGCCCCTCGGCCCGCGGATGGCCGAGCGCCAGCTCGCGGATGTGCGCCCGCTGCTCGCTCGGCAGCTCCCGGTCCATCAGCATGTCGAGCGCGTGCCGGCCGACCGCGGCGGCGCCCGAGAGCAGCAGCGCGACGATGCCGAACGCGAACAGCGGGTCGAACAGCGGCCAGCCGGTGAGCTCGGTCAGCACCAGCGCCGCGATCACCGCGAGGTTGGTCAGCAGGTCGCTGCCATAGTGCAGGCTGTCGGCGTTGATCGCGACCGAGCCGGTGCGCCGGACCACCGCGCGCTGCACCGCGACGAGGCCGGCGGTGAGCACGATCGCGAGCAGCATGACCGCGATCCCGAGCCCGCTCTGGCGGATCGGCTGCGGCGTGATCAGGCGGCGGACCGCCTCCGAGGCCAGGATCAGCGCCGAGCCGCCCACGAAGCCTGCCTGGGCGAAGGCGCCGAGCGGCTCGGCCTTGCCGTGGCCGAAGCGATGCGCCCGATCGGCGGGCTGGGCGGCCTGGCGGACGCTGACGAAGGTCACGAGCGAGGCGAGCAGGTCGATCCCGCTGTCGACCAGCGAGGTCAGGATCGCGATCGAATCGGTGATCAGCCAGGCCGCGACCTTGGCCGCGATCAGAACGGTCGCGACCGCGATGCTGGCCTGCGCCGCGCGCCGGTTCAGCCGATCGCTCTCGGTCATGGCCGCTGCGTCCGCCCCCGCCCGCTCGGCGAGCCCGTCGCCTGAAGCCAGCCCTTCCCCTACCTAGTAGGGCGCTTGGCGTTCGGCAAGCTTGCCGCGAGCCCGAGCGCCTCGAGCTCGGCCGCCCTGAGCGGCGCGTCCTGCGCCAGGAAGAACTCATCCAGTTGCGGCGGCGCCACGCGCGTCCCGGCGAGCATCGCGTGCACCTGGCCGCGATGATGGATGTCGTGCTGGAACAGGTGTGCCAGCACGTCCGCGATCCGCTCGCGGTGGTGAACGCCGCCCGGCCGGTTCAGGACCACGGCCGCCTCGAGCCCGTCGCCGCCGAGCCGCTCGCAACCGGCGATCAGCCGGCGGTCGGCTGCGGCCTGCTCCCGCCGGAGCTCGGCGAAGGTGGCGCAAGGCTCGTCGCCGAGCCCGTAGAGCTCGCGCCAGCGCCGCCCGCCGTTGTCGAGTGCGTCGAGATAATACCAGTCGACCAGCAGGATGTGGTTCAACGTCAGATGGATCGAGGGGAAGAAGCTGGTCCGCGGCGCTTTGTACGCGTCCTCATCGAGCCGCGCGCAGGCCTCGAGGAGGCGGTGGTTGGCCCAGGCATTGTTGCGCGCCATCGCACGGAAATGCTCGACGAGCGTCACCGCGTCCGGCTTTCCGAGCCGCCCGAGCCAGCCGCGACCGGCCGGGCCGCGGGCATCCCCGGGCCCGCCGGCAGCGAGGCGAAGAAGTCCATGATCGCGCGCGCCGCCCCGTCCGGCCAGTGGTGCGGATAGTAGAGCCCGGTGGCGGTGCGGTTCGTAGCGTAGGGGCACCAGAGCACCGGGTTCCGGGCGCCGGCGCCGCCGTAGCGCTGGCACTGGAAGCCGTCGAGCGATACCGGCTGAGCGTGCTTGGCATCGCCGTTCTCGGCCCGCAGCCAGTCGCGGGCGAGCAGGCCGTAGCGGTAGCCGACCCGGCGGTCGCGGGGATTGTGGAACAAAACCGCCGCGACCCCACCTTGGCACTGGAACCGGTCGAGCGCGCCCGCGATCGTGCCGATCCCGCGCAAAACGTCGCCGCGCGCGCAGCCGAGGCTGTTGGCGTACCAGGCGCCGAGCGAGTGGCCGACCGCGAAGATCTGATTGCGGTCGATGCAGTATAGGCCGGAGAGCTTCGCGACCAGCGCGTCGAACAGGGCGAGATCCGGCGATTGCTCGGTCGGGCCGTCCGGTGCCGACCAGCTGTAGCTGCCGTCCTTGCGCCTGAGCCCGCTCGGATAGACGAAGATCGTGGCATCCGCCGCCGCCCGCTCGAGCCCGAAGTAGCGGCGCGCGACGATGTTCGAGCTGGTCCGGCCGTGGAATGCGATCACAAGGCGCTGCGGCACATCCGAACGGTAGCCGGCCGGCACCACCGTGATCAGCCCCCATCGCCGCCCGTCGACCGCGACCGAGTTCGGCGCTGCCGCC
>DATAOG010000130.1:0-8039 GCA_036265855.1 Geminicoccaceae bacterium
AAGCTCGGCATCGGCCTCCAGAACGAGACCGGCTATCCCCACGAGGGGACGCTCGACTTCGTCGCGACCGACGTCGATCAGAGCACCGGGACCCTGCAGGCGCGCGCAGTCGTACCCAACAAGGACTACGTCTTCCTGCCCGGTCTGTTCGTCCGCGTGCAGATCCCGGTCGGCACCATCGAGAACGCGCTTCTCGTGCCCGACCGCGCGATCGGCGTCGACCAGCGCGGCCAGTACCTGCTGGTCGTCGGTCCGGGCGACGTGGTCGCGCAGCGCACGGTCCAGACCGGCGCGCTCAACGACGGCATGCGGGTCATCGCGCAGGGCCTGAGCGCCGAGGACCGGGTCGTGATCGACGGCCTCCAGCGCGCCATTCCGGGCAGCAAGGTCACGCCGCGCGCGCCGGCGCCGACAGCGCCCGCGCCGGCAAAGGCGCGCGAAGCGGCGAGCACGGATGGGGCACCCGGCTCCGCCCCCTCGGCGACCCGCGCGCCGGCCGCCCAGCCGTAAGCGCCGAGCCGGCCGGCATGTTCTCCAAGTTCTTCATCGAGCGCCCGGTCCTCGCCAACGTCCTTGCGCTGCTGATGATCCTGATCGGCGCGGTGGCCCTGCTCCGGCTGCCGGTCGCGCAGTATCCGCCGATCACGCCGCCGACGGTCCAGGTCACCACGCGCTACCCGGGCGCGAGCCCGCAGGTGCTCACGGACACGGTGGCGCTGCCGATCGAGGAGCAGGTCAACGGCGTCCAGGGCATGCTCTACATGCAGTCGACCAGCACCAGCGACGGCTCGTACACGCTGACGGTGACCTTCGACATCGGAACCGACCCGGACTTCGCGCAGGTGCTCGTGCAGAACCGGGTCGCGATCGCGCTGCCGGCGCTGCCGCCGCCGGTCCAGCAGCAGGGCGTCACGACCCAGAAGAAGTCGACCGCGATCCTGCAGATCGTCACCCTCAGCTCGCCCGACGGTCGTTACGACAGCCTGTTCCTGCGCAACTACGCGACCATCAACCTGCAGGACGAGCTCGCGCGCCTGCCGGGCGTCGGCAACGTCACGATCTTCGGCGCCGGCCAGTACAGTATGCGCATTTGGCTCAGGCCGGATCAGCTCAAGGCGCGCGGGCTGGTGCCGCAGGACGTGATCAACGCCGTCCAGCAGCAGAACCAGCAGGTCGCGGCCGGGCAGATCGGCATGCCGCCCGCGGCGAGCGACCAGAGTTTCCAGTACACCGTCAACGTGCCCGGACGCCTGTCGGACGTCCAGCAGTTCGCGGACATCGTCGTCAAGGCCGCGGCCGGCCCGGGCGGCCAGATCACGCGGCTCAAGGACGTCGCCCGGGTCGAGCTCGGCGCCCAGAGCTATGGTCAGTTCTTCAATCTCGACGGCCAGCCCGCGGCCGGGATCGCGATCTTCCAGCTGCCCGAGGCCAACGCGCTCGAGGTCGCGAGCGAGGTCAGCGCGACCGTGGCGCGGCTGAGCGCATCCTTCCCGCCAGGCCTGGTCTACGGGATCCCGTTCGACACCACGACCTTCGTGCGCGCCTCGATCAACGAGGTCTACAAGACGCTGTTCATCGCAGCCGTCCTGGTCCTGATCGTGATCATGATCTTCGTCCAGGACTGGCGGGCGATGCTGGTGCCGGCGACCACGGTGCCGGTGACCATCATCGGCGCCTTCGCGGCGATGGCCGCGCTCGGCTTCAGCGTCAATCTCGCGACGCTGTTCGCGATCGTGCTCGCAATCGGGATCGTGGTCGACGATGCGATCGTCGTGGTCGAGGGCGCGGCGCGCCACATCGAGGCGGGCCTGACGCCCAAGGAAGCGGCGATCCGCGCCATGGCCGAGCTGTTCGGGCCGATCATCGGCATCACGCTGGTCCTGATGTCGGTCTTTCTGCCGGCGGCCTTTCTGCCGGGCGTCTCGGGACAGCTGTACCGGCAGTTCGCGCTCGTGATGGCGGCGACCGCGCTGATCAGCGCGATCAACGCCGCCACGCTCAAGCCCACGCAGTGCGCGCTGTGGCTGCGGCCGCCGCCGGAGCGGCGCAACGCCTTTTTCCGGGGCTTCAACCGCCTCTACGACGCCGCCGAGCGCGGCTACGCCGGTCTCGTGGCGCGCATGGTCCGGCACAGCCTGGTCATGGCGGCGCTCGGCATCGGTCTCGGCGCGCTCGCGGTCTGGGGACTCGCCAGACTGCCGACCAGCTTCATCCCGCCCGAGGACCAGGGCTACGTCGTCGCCGCGATCCAGCTGCCCGACGGCGCCTCGCTCGAGCGCACCGAGCAGGTCATGGACCAGGCCGCGAGCGTCGTGCGCGCGACCCCGGGCGTCGAGCACGCGGTCTCGATCGGCGGCATCTCGGTGTTCGACAACAATGCCTCGCTCGCCAACGCCGGCGCCATCTACGTCATCTTCAAGGACTGGAGCCTGCGCGGCCGCGGCCAGGATCTGCTCAGTCTCTATTCCAGGTTGAGCGATGAGCTCGCCAAGCTGGGCGCGGCCACGAGCTTCGTCGTGATCCCGCCGCCGATCCAGGGCGTCGGCGCCGCTTCCGGATTCCAGATGGAGGTCGAGCTGCGCGACAACGGCTTCGACTATGAGAAGCTGCAGAACGTCGCCCAGGCGATCGCCGACAAGGGCGCCACCCAGTCCGGCATCCAGGCGATCCTGAGCCCGTTCCGCGCCGGGGCGCCGCAGCTGCAGGTGGAGGTCGACCGGGTCAAGGCGGAGACGCTGGGCGTGCAGCTCGGCGACGTGTTCCAAGCGCTGCAGACCTATCTGGGCTCGACCTACGTGAACCAGTTCACCCGCTTCGGCCACACCTTCCAGGTCTATGCCCAGGCCGATCACCCCTACCGGGTCGCGCCGGAGGAGATCAGCCGCCTGCACGTCCGCAACGCCAACGGCGACATGGTGCCGATCGGCACGCTGATCTCGGTCAGCTACCGGACCGGGCCGGCGCTGATCAGCCTCTACAACCTGCGCCCGGCAGCGCAGATCCTGGGCGCGCCGGCGCTCGACTTCAGCTCGGGTCAGGCGCTCGAGCTGCTCGAGCAGATCGCGAACGCGACGCTCGCGCCCGGCATGGGCTACGAATGGACCGGCATGTCCTATCAGGAGGAGCAGCAGGGCTACCAGGCGTACTTCGTGTTCGCGCTGGCCCTGCTGCTGGTCTACCTCGTGCTCGCGGCCCAGTACGAGAGCTGGAGCGCGCCCGCGGCGGTGCTGCTGGCGGTGCCGATCGCGCTGCTGGGCACGGTCGCGACGCTGAGCCCGCTCAAGGTCGCGAGCAATCTCTACATGCAGATCGGGCTCGTGCTGCTGATCGCGCTCGCCAGCAAGAACGCGATCCTGATCGTCGAGTTCGCCCGCGATCTGCGGATCAAGCAACAGCGCGAGATCCTGGACGCCGCGGTCGAGGCGGCGCGGCTGCGCTTCCGGCCGATCCTGATGACCTCGTTCGCGTTCATCCTGGGCGTGCTGCCGCTCGTCGTGGCGACCGGCGCCGGCGCCAACGCCAGGCGCTCGATCGGCATCACGGTGGCAAGCGGCATGCTCGCCTCGACCTGCATCGCGGTCCTGTTCGTGCCGGCCTTCTTCGTCGTGCTGCAGCGCCTGAGCGAGCGCCCTGCGCGCCGGCGAAGGCCCGATCCGGTTCCCAAGCCGGCCGGCGCCGTCGAGACCGGTGACTGACCCCTCGGGTTTATGAGCTCTATGAAGGTGGCGTGCTGCTGCTGTTCGCCTGCGCGGCGCGGCGGCCGGTGCGCCGGGGCGCGCGCGGCAGGCGCTCGGCGGGCAGCCGCGCCGGCGGCGCCGGCGCGAGCACGTGGCGGCCGAGCGCTGCGACCCCGTCCCAACCGCCGAGCGCCAGCACCCGGTCGATGTCGCGGCGCAGGATCTCGAGCACCCGGGCGACGCCGGCCTCGCCCGCGACCGCGAGACCCCACAGATGCGGCCGCCCGATCGTGCAGGCTCGGGCGCCGAGCGCCAGCGCCTTGACGACGTGGCTGCCGCGCCGGATACCGCCGTCGAGCAGCGCCGGGATCCGGCCGTCGAGCGCTTCGACCACCGCCGGCAGCGCCCGGATCGCGGCGATCGCGCCGTCCAGCTGCCGGCCGCCGTGGTTGGAAACGATCACCCCGTCGACGCCGTGATCGAGCGCGGCGCTCGCCTCGTCCGGATGGAGCACGCCTTTGAGCAGCAGAGGGCCCCGCCAGATGCCCCGCAGCCAGTCGACGTCGCGCCAGTTGAGGGTCGGATCGAGCAGATCCGCCACGTACGCCGCGAGCGAGACGATGTCCCGCCGCTCCTTGGTCACGTAGTTGATGAACGTGAGGTCCGTCCTGGCCATGCGCAGCGCCCAGCGCCATGCCCGCGCGACCTCGAGCACGCTCCGCCAGGTCACCCGGGGCGGGATCACGAAGCCGTTGCGCAGGTCACGCTCGCGCTGGCCGAGCACCTGGTTGTCGATCGTCAGCACCAGCGCCTGGTAGCCGGCGGCCTGGGCCCGTTCAGCGAACGAGCGGGTGAGCCCGCGATCGCGATACATGAAGTTCTGGAACCAGAGCGGCCCCGGCGCCGCCGGCGCCAGGTCCTCGATCGAGACCGTCGAGCCGTGGCTCATCGTGTAGACCGTGCCGGCCGCGTGGGCGGCGCGCGCGGCCTCCAGCTCGCCGCGCGGCCAGAGCATCCCAGAGAGCCCGGTCGGGCCGATGATCACCGGCATCGCCAGCTTGTGGCCGAACAGCTCGACCGACTGATCGCGCATCGTGCTGCCGGCGAGCGGCTGCGGCAGGAACTGCCAGTCGGCAAAGCCGGCCTCGTTCTGATCCCGGGTGATCTCGTCCTCGGCGCCGCCGTCGCAGAAATCGAACACCATGCGCGGCAGGCGCCGTCTGGCGATGCGCCGCAGCTCGGCGATGCTGAACGCCTGCCTCTCGAAGCCTGCCGGCCGCACCCCGCGTTCTCCTCAGCCGTCCCCGAGCGTGCAGACTAAACGAGGCGCGCGGGTGCCGCTACCGGCGTCCGCCGCCTGATCAGGTCCAGCGCGGGCGCGACGCGGCGCCGCGGCTCTGCCTTGGTTGTGCTCTGGCGGTCACAGCCTCTGGTTGATCCGCGAGCGCCGCGCGATCTTTGAACGGCTGAGCCCGGACGGCGCGGGCGCCGCCCCGGCGATCCTCCCTGCGGGCGAGATATGGGCCTTGAATATTGCCCGTTTTGCCATAGTGTCGAGACCAACCAAAACCGACATCGGCCGGGGCCCGACGTAACAACCGAGGGAGAACTGTGCAATGACACCTTCCCGATGGCTCCAATCCTGCCTTGGCGTTGTCGCCGGCACCGTCACGGCGGTCGGCCTGATCGCGGGCGCGCAGGCGGAGACGATCACGGTATGGTGGAACAAGGGCTACTTCCCGGCCGAAGATGCCGCCCTGCAGACCGTGATCAAGAAATGGGAGGAACAGACCGGTAACAAAGTCAATCTGTCCTTCTACAGTGGAGCCGACATCCCGACCAAGATCATCTCGGCGATCACTTCTGGTCAGGTCCCGGATATTGCGTACGCCGACATCAACGATTTTGCGATCGCACCGCAGCAAGCGTGGAACGGCAAGCTGGTCGACCTGTCCGACATCGTCGAGCCGCTGAAGGACCGCTACACCAAGACCGCCCTGCTCGCTGCGCATCTCTATAACAACGAGGAGCACAAGCGTAGTTATTACGCCGTGCCGCTCAAGCAGCAGGCCCTGCACGACTTTTACTGGCGTCCGATGCTCGAAGCCGCCGGCCACAAAGCGGAGGAGATCCCGACCGGCTGGGACGACTATTGGAAGTTCTGGCAAGGCGTGCAGGACAAGCTGCGCGACGATGGCCAGCGGGTGTACGCCATGGGCCTGCCGGTGTCGACGGTCGACACCGACAATTACTACACGTTCAACCAGTACTTGCTGGCCTACGGTGGTCACATCGTCAAGCAGGACGGCTCGCTCAATCTGGACGATCAGACTCGCCAGGCGGCGATCAAGGCGCTCACGTTCATCGGCGAGGCCTTCAGCAACGGCTACATTCCGAAGAGCGCGATCAACTGGGGCGACCCGGACAACAACGTGGCGTTCTTCTCCAAGCAGATCATCATGACCAACAACGCCAGCCTGTCGATCCCGGTCGCCAAGTTCGACGACAAGCAGCTCTACTACCATGACATCGTGACCCGGCAGATGCCGAGCACGCCCGACGGCAAGCCGATGACCAGCCTGGTCGCGGTCAAGGTGGCGATCGTGCCCAAGGGCGCACCCCACGTCGACCTGGCCAAGGCCTTCCTGAAGTTCTTCGTCGAGCCCAAGACGCTCGACTCCTACCTGGTGGCCGCGCGCGGCCGCTGGCTGCCGGTGATGCCGGAGCTGATCAAGAGCGATCCGTTCTGGACCGATGCCAAGGACCCGCACGTCCCGGTCGCGGTCAAGCAGGAGTTCGAAGGCCCGACGCAACCCTGGCCCATGGCCTTCAATCCGGCGTATGCTCAGGTCAACGCGGAGGAGATCTGGGGCCGGGCCGAAGGCGACGTCCTGGTGCACGGCAAGAGCCCGGACGAGGCGGTCGACGCCGCGTTTGCCCGGATCAAGGAGATCTTTGCCCAGTATCAGATCCCAACCCAGTGAGCCACGGCCATGGCTAGAGCACCGGCACGGGGGGCGGCGGCGCCCCCCGCCCCCCGCGAGGGGTTGCTACGGCGGACCACCGGCCTCGTGGTCGGTGGCCCCGGCCTCAGCGACGAGGCCACCTGGGGCCTGATCTTCGTCATCCCCTACATCGCCGTGTTCTTCCTGTTCGTCATCTATCCGGTGCTCTACGGCCTCTGGCTGGGCAGCAGCCCGTCGACCTACGTCCGGCTGGTCAACGATCCGATCTACCTGCGCACGGTCGTCAACACGCTCGTGTTCCTGATCGTCGGCGTCAACCTCAAGATGTTCCTGGCGCTGCTGCTCTCCGGCTACTTCCACCAGTCGTATCGCTGGGTGAAGTGGCTGTTCCTGATCTTTATCCTGCCGTGGGCGGTGCCGGCGATCCCGACCTTCATCTCGGCGCACTGGATGCTGAACGGGCAGTGGGGCCTGATCAACAATTTCATCTGGCAGTTCTTCCGGGCGGAGGGACCCGGCTGGCTGACCACGCCGGAGCTCGCGCTGGGCTCGGTGATCGTGTTCTACATCTGGAAATGGATGCCGTTCTGGACCGTGATCTTCCTCGCCGGCCGGACCGCGATCCCGCACGATCTGTACGAGGCGGCGGCGATCGATGGCGCGACGGGGCTGCAGCGCTTCCGCTGGGTCACGTTCCCGATGATGCGCAACCTGTACATCATCTGCACCGTGCTCTCGACGATCTGGACGCTCGGCGACTTCAACACGGTGCATTTCATCACCGGCGGCGGCCCGGTGCTCTCGACCCACGTGTTCGCGACGCTCGGCATCCGCGACGCGTTCGAGGTCGGCGATCCGGCGATGGGCGTCGCGGTCGTGATCACCGCGCTGCCGGTCCTGGTGCCCCTGGTGATCTACCTGATGCGCAAGCTGCACAAGGAGGCCGTCGAGCTATGAGCGCCGCCACCGCCACCCTGCCCGGCTCGACCTCGCCCGGCCGCCAGACCTTGGCGGCGCTGCTCGGCATCGTCATCCTGTTCTGGACACTTCTGCCGATCTACAACATGGTCATCGTCTCGCTGCAGTCGAACGACGCGATCTTCAGCAGCAACATCTGGCCCAAACAGCCGACGCTCAGCACCTACCACACCGTGGTCACCGAGAACTACTGGTATCTCGAAGACTTCTGGATTCAGATGCTGAACAGTCTGCTGGTCGGGGTCGGTACGGCGCTGATCGTGGTCGGCATCGCTTCGCTCGCGAGCTTCGCGATCACCCGGCTGCGCATCCGGTTCGGCTGGCTCCTGTCCAACGCCGCGCTGCTGACCTACGTCATCCCGGCATCGTTCCTCGCGATCCCGTTCTACAAGATCATGGACGGCTACCACCTCCTCGA